>NZ_CALPDC010000048.1:0-20802 GCF_943193165.1 Weizmannia agrestimuris | reverse complement strand
CAAAGCGACAGACATTTATTCGGGTTAATTACTCTATCCCGACTGAGAGGAATTTACACACAAAAAAAGACTTGACCGAAGACTGCGTTCTTTATAACGATCCATTCGGATGGGAAAACCAAAGCTCATTTTATATAGCGTGAAAAGGCGGCATCCCGGGGAGCGGCATGGATGCCGGTTGTCCAGCCGCCAAAAAGATTTGTTTGCAGATGCCGGCCACTTAAACAATGCGATTTTTGTATCTTAAAGGTATCCCTGATGTCAAAGTGACCGGGGATGCCTTTTTCATGTTTTTTGGCGGTTGCTGCGAGAAAAAGCATGAAAAATAGTAGAATCGCTCAAATGTTAGTGGATAAATTGTCGGAGAACAATTATAATGGTTACAGTGAATTTCGGGTAAATATTTTTTTAAGATTGCTTTAAGAAAGTTAAGGTATAATGTTTTTAAGAAGAAGTGAAACGGTTATCATGCTTCGGCATCGATGGCGGGTTCACGAACACTTCAATCCTTATTGGTTATGATCAACCAAAGGAGGCAGCACATTGATATTCCTGACCTTGTTTATATGCTTTATGCTCACAATACTCCTGACGCCGCTGATTAAAAAACTGGCGATCCGGATCGGGGCAGTTGACAAGCCGAATCAGCGAAAAGTTCATATGAAAGTCATGCCCCGTTTAGGCGGTCTTGCTATTTATATCAGTTTTATCGCCGGCGTTCTGCTGCTTCAACCGGACAGTTCGCATTCGCTGCCTATTTTGCTCGGCAGCTTGATTATTGTCATTACGGGCATGGTTGATGATGTAAGAGAGCTGTCACCGCGCGTCAAACTCATCGGCCAACTGGCAGCCGCACTGGTTGTTGTTTTAAGCGGTATTCATGTCGAATTCATCAACCTTCCTTTCGGCGGACAGCTGGAATTTGGGATTTTTAGTATCCCACTGACGATTTTGTGGATTGTCGGCGTCACGAATGCCATCAACTTAATTGACGGATTGGATGGGCTCGCTGCGGGGGTTTCCTCGATTGCGCTGTTAACCATTTCCGGCATGGCGATTATTATGGGGGACGCCTATGTGACGGTGCTCGGCCTAATTTTAATGGCCAGTACGATTGCGTTCTTATTTTATAATTTTTATCCGGCAAAGATTTTTATGGGCGATACCGGTGCCCTTTTTCTCGGCTACATGATTTCCGTGCTGTCATTGCTCGGTTTTAAAAATGTAACCTTTATTTCCTTGATTATTCCGGCGCTTATTCTCGGTGTGCCGATTTCGGATACTTTCTTTGCGATTATCCGCCGGCTTGTCCATAAGCAGCCTTTATCGGCCCCGGATAAATCGCATTTGCACCATTGCCTCTTGCGCCTTGGCTTTTCACACCGCCAAGTCGTGCTGATTATTTATGCGATCGCTGCCATGTTCAGCCTCGCCGCCTTTATCTTCTCGATGGCGACGCTCTGGGGTTCGCTCATCTTTATCGGTGTGATCCTGATTACAATTGAGATTTTCGTTGAAAGCATTGGCCTGATCGGAAAAGATTACAAGCCACTGTTGAATTTTATAAAAAACCGGTCATAGCCGTCCGGATCCACCTGGGCCGTTCCCGAAATAAATAATCCGGGGCAGCACCTGCACAAAACCGCAACTGGCAGTTTCAGGTTTGCGACTTTGGCAGCTCCGTTAACTGCAACGATGATGAGGTTCCGGCCGGCTGTAAACCTGTTTTGCAAGTCCCAGTTTTAACGGCAATCTGGCTGAGATTTCAGCATCTCCTGCTCACGGCCGGTTGTATCCGGCTCAGCGGCTGTTTTGCGTGCCGTGTTGGATTGATACCTGTTCGTCCGCTTCCGGTTTAAAAAAGCAGAAAGCCGGATGACGGGCTTTCCGCTTCTGCTTTTCCGATTTTTATGCTTCTCTTTACCGGGCAACATCCGTTTCCAAATATAGTTTTTCCCCCTCGGCCACATCCGCCTGCCCGTTTGTTAAATCAGAGATCCACGTTTCAAAAGCATGCTGTTCCCCTTCTTTTACATAAATATCCAATTCCACCTGCGCGAGATACCGGATTTCTTTTATTTCATACGGGGAATGGTGTAGCGCATTCTCGACTTTCCCGAGCCACGTATAATCCAGTTTGACATGGAAAGTGGCGGTAAGCGTCCTTTTGACGATGCCGCATGCGTTGATGCCTTCTGAAGCTGCTTTGCTGTACGCACGGATCAATCCGCCGGCTCCGAGTTTAATCCCGCCGAAATAGCGCGTCACCACGACTGCCGTATCCTTCAAATCCTTCTTTTTCAGCACTTCCAGCATCGGAACGCCCGCAGTTCCGGCCGGTTCGCCGTCATCCGATGCTTTCTGAATGAGATTCTGCTCACCGATCATATAAGCGGAACAGTTGTGATTGGCGTCCCGGTGCTTCTTTTTCACAGAAGCGATAAAACTGAGCGCCTCCTCTTCCGATTCCGCTCGCTTCACATGGGCGATAAACCGTGATTTCTGGATATCTATTTCATGCACAGCCTCGCCTTTGACTGTAAAATATTCTTTTAACATTGCAACCTTCCTTTAGCAAAACCTGTTTTTTCCTCATTATAACACGGTTTTGTATGGTATAATTTTAATATAAAAGAATATGTCGAAGCTGCCGTATATCGGTTTACATTTTCCTACAAAAGTACCTAGGAAAATAGTCCTGATATACGGTTATACTTTATTTTCTGATCGTTTACCGGCGGTTTTCGCGTTAAAATAACATTAGCCGCGTGTGTGCTGCGGCTTGCCCTGCTCTCGGATAAGCCTTTATTATACCTTTTGGGGGAAGTAAGATGACTTTTAAAACATTCGACTCCAAAGTATTGGATACGATTCTGGAGAAGATGATTACAACAGTTGAAGAAAGCAAACACGAAATTTTTGAAATTGGAGAAAGATGCCGCCAGGATTACGATGCGCTCATCAATGAGCTTGAGGAAGTCAAAGCAACAGTGGCTAAAGTTATTGAGCAGACAGATGAGCTGGAAACGAAGTCCAAATTTGCAAGGCGACGCCTGGCGGAAGTAAGCCAGCATTTCCGTGACTTTTCCGAACAGCAGGTGCGCGAAGCATATGAAAAGGCACATACGATCCAAATTCAGCTGTCCATGAACCGGCAGCGCGAACTTCAGCTGCGCGAAAGAAGAAATGAACTGGAACGCAGGCTGCATTCACTAAAGGATACGATTGACCGGGCCAATCATCTCGTCTCGCAAACAACGGTCGTATTAAATTATTTAACAAGCGACTTGCAAAGCATCAGCGAGGCGATTGAAGATGCAAAGCATAAACAGGAATTCGGTTTGCGTGTCATTGAAGCGCAGGAAGAAGAGCGGAAACGTATTTCCCGGGAGATACACGACGGGCCCGCACAAATGCTGGCCAATATGCTGCTCCGTTCCGACCTGGTGGAAAAAGTTTATCATGAAAATGGCATGGAGGAAGCCATTGCTGAAATGCGCACGTTAAAAGAACTGGTGCGCGATTCATTGAAAGAAGTGCGGCGCATTATTTACGATTTGCGGCCGATGGCATTAGACGATCTCGGGCTGATTCCGACGCTCAAAAAATATTTGTCTACGATTGAAAGCTATAAAGGAAGCCCGGTCATTACATACAGGCATCTCGGGGAAGAACGAAGGCTTCCGACTAATTACGAAATCGCGCTTTTCCGTCTCATCCAGGAATCCGTCCAAAATGCGTTAAAGCATGCGAAGGCGACGGAAATCCAGGTGAAATCGGAGCTGAGGAAAAACAGTTTTATCGCGACAGTCAAAGACAACGGCGTCGGTTTTGATATCCGCAGCATCCGCGAAGGGGCTTTCGGGATTGTCGGCATGAGAGAACGTGTCAGCCTTTTAAATGGTGAAATTTCCATTCATTCAAAAATAGGAGCGGGAACATTGGTGATTATCCAAATCCCGATGCAATTAGACTTGGAAAAGGAGAAAAGGTGACCATGACGGTAAAAATTGCGATTATTGACGACCATCAGTTGTTCCGAGAGGGCGTCAAGCGGATTTTGGAATTTGAAAAAACATTTGAAGTGGTAGCCGAGGGTGAAGACGGCGAAGAGGCGCTGGACATTATTGAAAAATACCATCCGGATGTTGTTCTGATGGATATCAATATGCCCCACCAAAACGGGGTAGAGGCAACAAGAAAGCTGATCGAGGCATATCCGGAAACAAAAATTATTATTCTTTCCATTCACGATGATGAATCGTATGTCACACACGCATTAAAATCAGGCGCAACCGGTTATTTGCTGAAAGAAATGGATTCCGATGCGCTGATTGAAGCTGTAAAGGTGGTTGCTGAAGGCGGCAGTTACCTGCATCCGAAAATCACCCATAATTTGGTGGAAGAATTCCGCAAATTGTCGAATCGCTATACACCGGGCGGCGCCTACCAGCAGCCGCCGGCAGTTGTCCCGCCGCTGCATTTGCTCACGCCGCGCGAATGCGAGGTTCTGCAGCTGCTCGCGGACGGAAAAAGCAACCGGGCGATTGGAGATGCTTTATACATAAGTGAAAAAACAGTGAAAAACCATGTAAGCAATATTTTGCAAAAATTAAAAGTGAAAGACCGTACCCAGGCGGTTGTGACCGCCATTAAAAACGGGTGGGTTGAAGTCCGCTAAAACAAGGCCCTGGCCGTACACTTGTGTATGCCAAGGCTTTGAATGGTGCGCAGGCGCCATGCCACAATCATGCAACACCGGCGCAGAAATGAAAATCACCAAGTGCAAATTTACAGGATAGAAAAAGATTCCCGGGCGTATGCGTGCGCCCGGGAATCTTTTTTTGACTTTATGTCTGCTTCAATTTTCCGATATGCGGCCAAGCCGGGGCAGCAATGCTTTTGAGGCGCCCATAAGCCGCTGTTCTTCTATTTCTAAGCCTGCCCGGATACCTGCCCGGCATTCTATGCAGGCGTTCTTTTGTCCGCTGGGCAGGTGTTCCTGTTGTCTCCCTATTTCAATTTTTAACCGGATCAGCCGGTGTTCTGTCATCTTTCCAATGCCCGAGTTCACTGTGCCGATACCCGTATCCGAAATAAATGGCAAGCCCGATGATGAACCATATGAGAAAGCCAATCCAGGTCACTTTCGACAGGTGGACCATTAAATAACCACACGCGATTACTGCCAGCACCGGAATAACCGGGACGAACGGCGTTTTAAAACTGCGTGGGATGTCCGGCCGTGTTTTTCTGAGCACAATGACACTGATCGAGACAACAATAAAAGCAAACAAAGTGCCGATATTCGTCAATTCTGCAAGCTGGTTCAGCGGGACAACGGCTGAGAAAACCGTTGCCATCAGCCATGTCAAGATGATGCTTCTTGTCGGCGTTTTTGTCTTTTCCGTCAGTTTTGAGATCGATTTTGGAAGCAGACCGTCGCGGCTGATCGCAAAGAAAAGGCGCGTCTGCCCGTACATCATGACAAAGAGAACGGTTGTAATGCCAAGAATTGCACCGAGTGAAACAAAGCCTGCCACCCAATTCTGATGGACAACCCGGAGCGCAAACGCAACCGGATCGCCGACATTCAGCTTGGCATACGGAATCATCCCGGTCAGCACTGCAGATACAGCGACATAAAGGACAATGCAAATCGCAAGAGAAGAAATAATTCCGATCGGCATATCCCGCTGTGGGTTGCGGACCTCTTCAGCCGCAGACGAAACGGCATCAAATCCGATATAAGCGAGGAATGCGGTTGCCGCCCCTTTAATGATGCCGCTAAAGCCATAAGGCATAAATGGCGTCCAGTTCGCTGGTTTGACATAAAAAATGCCGACAGCGAGGAATAAAAGAATGACGCCGATTTTAATACAGACCATGACATTATTGATTTTGCTCGATTCCTTCACGCCGGTCAGCAATACAGCAGACAGGAAGAACACGATCACTACAGCCATCAGGTCAATATACGAACCTTTGGCCGGATTATAAGCGCCGCTTAAAGCCTGCGGCAAATGGATGCCAAATCCGCGTACCAGATCCTGGAAATAGGCGGACCAGCCGCTCGCTACAACTGAACAGGCCAGGCCGTATTCGAGAATTAAGTCCCATCCGAGCACCCAGGCAAACAACTCGCCAAACGTTGCATAACTATAAGTGTACGCACTTCCTGAAGCAGGGATCATAGAAGCGAATTCAGCATAGCATAAAGCTGTTAACGCACAGGCAATCCCTGAAAAAATAAAGGACAGAATGATTGCCGGGCCTGCCGCCTGCGCAGCAACAATACCGGTCAAAACAAAAATGCCTGTTCCGATGACCGCCCCCACGCCAAGCATGGTCAAATCAAAGGGGCCAAGGGCTTTTTGCAGGCTCTTTTTTCCGCGGGCCTGCTTAAGCATGTAATCCATTGATTTTTTCCTGAATAATTCCATGTCGAAAATCTCCTTCTATTTGCAGCCAACCCAGTGATGAAGATGTGATCCAATAATTTTGCCAACGGAGAATTTTCAAATATTTTAAATCTGAACGATACACCTTTTGTCTCTGAGTTGCATGCACCATTTGAGTTACCTTAGACATTCTACAAAATATGACATGATTTGTAAAGGACAGATAAAACAGAAAATTAAGTTTTGAAAAAGGCGAAAACACGAACGTTTTCTGGAAAAGATTCATTTTTCCATCAAAGAAAGCGTCATCAAGTGAATGATTGTATGCTGAACCATATGGATTCTTCCTTTTTTGGCTTCCGGACCTGGTATTATTTACAATTTTGTATCATTTGCGAAATCTTGAAGTGGAAAGGAAATTTTTGCAGTGAAGGGAATCTGCGGCAGGAATGAAAAACATTTTACACACTTGCAGGAGAATTGGGGGGATTTGGAAAAAAACACCAGCCACAAAACAGATTTCCATATTGCAAAAAGAAGACGGCTGACAAATGGTTCCTGATTCTATAAAATAAAAATAGGAAAGCGGAAGGGAGATGGAAAAATGAGGACGGCCATTGTGACCGACAGTACCGCTTATATTCCAAAAGAAGTACGCGAAAAATATTCGATTTACATGATTCCATTGAATGTGATTTTCGGGAAGGAAGAATACCGCGAAGAAGTTGACATTACAGCAGATGCGTTTTTTGAAAAAATGCGCATGGCGGACGAGCTTCCAACATCCTCGCAGCCGTCAATCGGCCAGTTTGTTGAACTGTTTGAACAGCTTGCCAAAGACTACGATGCCGTCATCAGCATCCACTTGTCCAAAAAAATCAGTGGTACATATCAGGGTGCCGTGACCGCATCCGGGATGGTGGAAGGGATAAAAGTGTACCCTTACAATTCCGGCTGGAGCTGCATGGCACAGGGATTTTACGCGATTGATGCGGCGAAAATGGCGCTTGCCGGAAAAGAACCGGAAGACATCCTCGCCCGCCTCGATGAATTAAAAGCATCCACGAAAGCCTACTTCATGGTCGATGATCTCACCCACCTTCAGCGCGGCGGAAGGCTGTCCGGATCGCAGGCCGTTATCGGCAGCCTGTTAAAAATCAAGCCGCTATTAACTTTTGTTGATGATGAAATTGTCCCGTTTGAAAAAATCCGCACCCAGAAAAAAGCGCTCAACCGGATTTTTGACCTGCTCGGCGAGGATGCCGCCAAAGGCTTGCCACTAAAAAGCTCCATCATTCATGCCAACCGGGAAGAACAGGCGCTTGAAATCAAAGACGAATTGGAAAAACGCTTTCCAACCGTCGACTTTTCGATCAGCTACTTCGGCCCGGTCATCGCGACCCACCTTGGTGAAGGCGCGATCGGCATTGCCTGGATGCTGAAATAAGAGCCAGGCTGTTCCAAATCGCTGGAACAGCCCGGCATGATGGGATCATCCGGGACAAACTTGGCATAACACGCCCGAGGACAAGTCTTGAAACCCGCCGGACAGTCAATCACTTTGGAGGATTTTACCTCTTGGGACAAGTCCAAAAACCCGCCGGACAGCCAATCCGCGATTGAATAAGCGAAAAGGCGGTTGCACTCCATTATCCATACGGTCTTTTGCCTGCCCTGTTCCCGAATCTGTAAGAACCGGGCTGCCCCCATTTTCCCACCCCCGCAATTAAAACAAAGGAGTGATCACTTTGCCTTCTGTTTTCTCCGAACAGCTTCAACGCCACCTCGCCGGGCGGATCCTGCTCGAACCGGAAATCCCTTTTTCACCGGAACTACTCGAACAGCACTTTAAACAAGGCTGGATCCGCGCTGAGCCGGCGATACAGGGCGAATTCCCGCACTGTGTCTGCTTGCGCTGCGGCAACCGCGCGCCGCATCTTTTTGCCAAATTCCCTTGCGCCCACTGCGGGAAAACGAGCATCTATTGCCGGAACTGCCTGATGATGGGGCGGGTCACCGCATGCAAGCCGCTTATCACATGGGCAGGCCCTGCGCCCGCATTCCACTCGCCCAGGCACCCGCTCCATTGGGATGGCACCCTTTCTGAAGGGCAGCAGGCTGCATCCGAAGCGGTTAAAGCAGCCATTCTTCAAAAAAACGAGCTCTTGATTTGGGCTGTTTGCGGATCAGGGAAGACAGAGATCGTTTTCAAAGGGATTGAAGCGGCGCTTGCAAACGGCGAACGCGTCTGCATCGCAACCCCCAGAACAGATGTCGTCCTTGAACTTGCCCCCCGCTTCCGCCGCGTTTTTCCGGATATTCCGATTGCCGCGCTCTACGGCGGCAGCCCTGACCGCCATAAATGGGCGCAGCTCGTCATCTCCACTACCCACCAGCTGTACCGCTTTGCATCCGCCTTCGATGTCGTGATTGTAGATGAAGTGGACGCTTTTCCGTATACTTTCGATGAAACGCTGCAGTGCGCCGTTCAAAAAGCGGCAAAAGACCGCTGCGCCCGCATTTATCTTACCGCAACACCAAGTGAAACATGGCAGCTTGAATGCAAGGCAGGTAAGCGCCCGTTTGTCACGATCCCGGCCCGCTATCACCGCAAGCCTCTCCCCGTTCCTGTATTCAAATGGGCAGGCAACTGGCGGAAAAGGTTTGAGAAAGGCAAGCTCCCGGTTCCGGTTGAAGCATGGGTAAAAAAGAGGCTTGAATCCGGAAAACAAGCACTTCTTTTTCTCCCAAACATCCGCCTCATGAAAAAAGCAGAGCCGGTTTTTAAACAGCTGCATCCAGCGATTGAATCGGTGCACGCAGAAGACCCGGATCGGAAAGAAAAAGTGGAAAGGATGCGCGCCTGTAAAACGCCACTTTTGCTGACGACGACCATTCTTGAACGCGGCGTCACGTTTCCGAATATTGATGTCTGTGTCGTCGGGGCGGAAGATGCTATCTTTACGGAAGCTGCCCTCGTCCAGATCGCGGGCCGAGCCGGAAGAAGCGCCGATTTCCCAAGTGGGGACGTGACGTTTTTCCATTACGGAAAATCAAATGCGATGGTGAAAGCACAGCGCCATATTCTCTCCATGAATGAAGAAGCGGGAAAGCGGGGGTTGCTCGATGCATGAATATTGCCTGTTCTGCCATCAGCCGCTTACCCATAAACTGTCCTGGCGCACGCTGATTTTTCCGCAGCCCGGACCACTTCTTTGCGAAGATTGCCGCGCGCAGCTTGAAAAAATTGCACCGCCTGTCTGCCCGAAATGTTCCCGACCCCTGGCCAAGCTGGATGCTTCTTATGTGGAGGGAGCTCTGTGCCTTGACTGCGCTAGATGGGAACAAGACCCGGAATGGGCGGGCGTGCTGGATGAAAACATTTCGCTTTATACGTACAACGATTTTTGTAAAGAAATTTTTACCCGTTTCAAATTTCGCGGGGATTATGCGCTCGCCGCCATTTTTGCGGATGGCATCAAAGAGGTACTCAAGTCCCGTGCATTTGACTGCATCGTGCCGGTTCCACTCAGCCCGGAGCGCCTTTCCGAACGGCTTTTTAACCAGGCGGAGGCGCTCGCCCGTGCTGCCGGGTTCGAAACGGCTAACATTCTTCACCGCGTCCACGCCGAAAAGCAATCGAAAAAAACACGGGCTGACCGCATTCATCAAGCCCAAACGTTTTATATAGAAAAAGAAATTTCAATCGAAGGCCGTTCCGTTTTACTGGTGGATGATATTTACACGACAGGTTCGACCGTCCGCCATGCAGCAAAAGCGTTACGTGAAGCGGGCGCCCGAAAAATTGTATCGTTAACCGTGGCAAGAAGTTAAACACAACGAAATTTCTGCCGATATAGAAGATAGAAGACAAATGTGCTGGAAAAGGAGGCGGGCCGAATGGCGGAGTTGGCAAACTGCCCGAATTGCGGTAAATTGTATGTTAAAAATCCCGTCCGCGATGTGTGTGAAGACTGCTACCGCGAGGAAGAGGCTGCATTTGAACGGGTTTTTCAATTCTTGCGAAAACGTGAAAACCGGGCGGCAACAATCGAGACAATTGTTGAAAAAAATAATGTCCCGGAAAAACTGGTTTTCAAATGGGTGCGGAGCGGCCGGCTTTTGATTGCGCATTTTCCGAATCTGGCATATCCTTGCGACCGTTGCGGAAAATTAATCCAGTCCGGAAAGTTATGCGAAGAATGTGCAAAAACGATTGCAAAAGATCTTGAACGTTTTGAAAAAGAAAAGAAACGGCAGGAAGAAATAAGGAAAAAGACTTATCACATCAAGTAAACATTGCGCAGCTTTATCCGATATAATAAACATAATGGAACGGATACTGTTTGAAAAAGGGGTGAGCCGAATGAAAATCAATCCGGTCAATACTTCAGGGATCAATCCGTATCAGCAGCAAGCCAGGCGGGATGTGCAGCAAACCGCCTCCAGCACCCGGAAAACGGATAAAGTGGAAATTTCTTCAGAAGCGAAACAGTTGCAAAAAACGTCCCAGTTTGAGCAGGAACGGAGCCGGAAAATTGAGGCTTTAAAACAACAGGTACAGCACGGAACCTATCAGCCGGATGCGGAAAAAACCGCTGAAGGCATTTTGAAATATTTTACAGGCAAGTAAGGAGGGGCGTAAATGGCTGCGGAAAAATTGATCCGATGTCTTGAAAAATTGCAGAAGCTCCATGAAAGCCTGTTTATCCTTGCCACCGAAAAAACCGAAGCGGTGAAAAAGCAGGAGATAGAACGGCTGCAAAAAATTACGCAGGAAGAACAGGCCCATATCCGTGCAATCGGCGCACTTGAACAGGAACGGGAAACGCTGGCAAAGACGCTTACCGGCGGCAATGGGACGCTGTCGGACTGCATCGCGGCCGTATCGGGGGAAGCACGGTCCCAGCTCGAAACATTGAGGGACAGCCTGATTGGCATCACAAAGAAGCTGAAACAGCAAAATGAGCTGAACCAGATGCTCCTTTATCATTCCCTTCAATTTACCCAATTCATGCTGGATCTGATTTATCCGAAAAATGAACCCACCACATACGGGCCGCCGTCCGGGCAAAAAGCGGCGGCCGCCATGCCGCGGTTCGACTCAAAAGCCTGAAAGAATACGGAGGAGAAGCAAGGTGTCCACTTTCTTTGGATTAGAAACAGCAAAACGGGCTTTGACGGCCCAACAGAATGCCCTGTACACCGTCGGGCAGAACGTGGCCAATGCCAATACCGATGGCTACACAAGGCAGCGGGTAAACTTGCAGGCGTCAGATCCGTACCCCGCTGCTTCGATGAACCGCCCGGCCATCGCCGGACAGCTCGGGACAGGGGTGGAAGCGGGCGAAGTGCAGCGGATCCGCGACAAGTATCTCGATGTTCAATACCGGGAAAACAACAGTGCAGCGGGTTACTGGTCAGCCAAATCTGGTGCATTAAGCAAAATGGAAGCCGTCATGGACGAAACCAGTACGGATAGCAGTTTGTCCAACACAATGGAAGCGTTCTGGGAATCCCTTCAGGACTTAAGCACGAATCCAGAAGACGTATCTGCTCGCTCGGTTGTTTTGGAACGCGGGCAGACGCTGACGGATACATTCCACTATTTAAACAGCACGCTTTCCCAGTACAAAACGGATGTCGGCAGCGAAATCAGCGTATCGGTCAACGATATCAATTCCACTTTAAAGCAAATCAGTGACTTAAATAAACAGATCGCTGAACTTGAGCCGAACGGTTATTTGCCAAACGACTTGTATGACAAAAGGGACAGCCTTGTCGATAAGTTGTCCAGTTATTTGAACGTCACCGTCGAAGTACAAAAAAGCGGGGGAAATCCAAAAGCAAACGCGGACGGCATTTACAACATTAAAATGACCGCTGCGGATGGCACAAGCGTATACCTTGTCCAAGGTTCAAATTACAATGCAGTTGAAGTACAAGGGGGAACCGACAGCAACGGCGACGGTATCCTCGACGGCCCACCGGCAAACGGGGAAATGACCGGCATCACAATCGGCGGGAAAAATTTTGCGGTCGCGGATACAACCGGCAAGGTCACGTTCCCGCAAGGCAAACTGTTGGGACTGATTGACAGCTACGGTTATCAGTATGCCGGCGCAAACGGCACAGTGGAAGCAGGGGCTTATCCGAGTTTGCTCGACAGCCTGGACAAACTCGCCTACACATTCGGAAACGTATTAAATGCTGTCCACGAAAAAGGGACAGACCTTAAAGGGAATGCCGGGACTGCCTTTTTTACGTTCGGTACCTTAACGGACTACAAAGGGGCCGCGGGTCAAATTGCCGTCAACAGCAGCCTTACATACGATAAAATCGCCGCCTCTTCAAATGGCGATTCCGGCGACGGGCTGAATGCCATTAATCTTGCAAATGTGGTTACCTTTGATTTAAGCAGCCAATCCGTGCAGCTTGAAGGGATCAGTGGCAGGCTTAACATTGCGGCACTCGGTCTGCCGCTTGCATCCGGCACCATCACCAGCAATTACGAAGGCCTCATTGGAAAGCTCGGGGTTGATGCCGAACAGGCAGGCAATATGCAGACAAATACCGTTTCCCTTTTGGATTCGGTGGATATGAACCGGAAATCCGTCAGCTCGGTATCGGTTGATGAGGAATTAACCAATATGATCAAATATCAACAAGCCTATAATGCTGCAGCAAGGATGATTACCATGACAGACGAAATGCTCGATAAAATCATCAACGGCATGGGCGTTGTAGGCAGATAGGCAGGTGAAAAACGATGCGTGTAACCCAATCGATGCTCGCCAATAATTTTTTGAACAATTTAAACACAAGCTACAGTAAACTCGCGAAATACCAGGAACAGCTTTCTTCCGGCAAAAAGATCAACAAACTCTCGGATGACCCGCTGTCCGCGATGAAAGGCATTTCCTACCGGAGAACCGTCGCCCAGGTGAAACAATACGAAGACAACTTCGCGGAAGCCAGTACCTGGATTGAATCGACGAATGACGGCCTGGATGAAGCCAACAAGGTATTGCAGCGGATCCGGGAACTGACAGTGGAAGGGGCAACGGACACGAAGACTCCGACTGACCGGCAGTCGATCGCCGATGAAGTGGAACAACTTCGCGACCAGCTTGTCAATATTGCCAACACAAAAGTCAATGACAAATATATTTTTAACGGCACAAGTACGACGGAGAAGCCGATCAGTGGCGATATCAGCACGTTTGACGGCTCAACCAGCCTCGGCATGAACACCAATCCGGTAAAAATCGAACTGTCAAAAGGCATTTATCTGCAAGTCAATGCGAACGGAGCAAATGCTTTTTCTGATGATCTGTTTAAAGACCTGAACCATTTAATCAGCGATTTAAAATCTGGCACATCGGCAAGCGGCTTTGACAGCTATTTGGGCAAAATTGACGGCCATATTGACAATGTGCTGAGCGAACTGTCGCAGGCCGGGGCGCGGAGCAACCGCCTTGATTTGATGAAAGACCGCGTCACCCAGCAGGAAACAACGGCAACGAAGATCATGGCCGGAAACGAAGATGTGGATATCGATAAGGCGTACACGGACTTTTCCGTTGCATCCGGCGCCTATATTGCTGCGTTAAAAGTTGGCGCACAAGTGATCCAGCCGACATTGCTCGACTTTTTGAAATAATACGGGGACACCACCCTGCTTTGCCAGGTGGTGCCGTTTTTTTATCTGAATGTTTTTAAACCGGGCGGGGCAGGAGCGGAACGCCGGTTAGCAGCAGAAAAATGCATGCCTCCGCAAGGGTTAGAAAACGCAAAAGAATATGCCCATCGAAAGGAGAGAAGGCGGTTTTCCCCGGCAGCAAAAGTCGGGGACCCCTCACTAAACATGATGAAGCTTCAAACAAAATACCACGGTGAAGTGGAAATAGAGGATGCAGCTATATGGCATTTTGAAGGCGGGATTCCGGGATTTCCGGATGAGAAATCCTTCGTTTTGCTGCCGCTTTTGGACGACGGCATTTACATGGTCCTCCAGTCAACGGCGTCACCCTATGTCGCTTTTGTCGTCACAAGCCCGTTTTTGTTTTTCCGAGATTATGAATTTAACATTGATGATGCCACGCTTGAACAGCTGTCGATTGAAAAAGAGGAAGATGTGCGGGTTTATGCCATTTTGACGGTCCGTGATCCGTTTTCGGAAACAACAGCCAATTTGCAGGCCCCGCTCATTATGAACGAAAAGAATCATAAGGCGAAACAACTGATTTTAAACGACCGGCATTACCACACAAGGCACCCGCTCTTTGCGGACGGGCCGGACAAGGAAAAGGGGTGAGAAGATGCTGATTTTATCGCGGAAAAAAGGCGAGTCGATCCAAATCGGCGATGACATTGAAATTACCATCGCCGCGATCCAGGGTGACCAGGTCAAAATCGGCATCGACGCCCCGAAACATGTTGAAATTCACCGGAAAGAAGTGTACTTGGACATACAGGAAGAAAACGCGAACGCCGCAAAAAATATCGAAGGCCTGCTCCATCTGCTTGCCCAATCCAAGAAAGGCAGCGGGGGCGCGTGATATGGGCAGTTAAAAAAAGTCCGGGGACACATTGGTTAGCGGTACTTTTTTGATTTTCAATACGGTGCCGGGCTTTTTTGGAGGGAATCGGGCTTGAAAAACGGGTGGGCAAATTGTAGTGCAGGCATGCTCGTGCGGAAGCGGGGAAAAATATAAGAAATGCTGCGGGCGGCAGGGCAGGCAGCATCAGGCCCCAGTATATTTTTGAACCTGTTACTGCACACAACGGGAAATCCTCCCCAAGACAACAGTATCCGCACTTCCCAGTCCCTAAAAAACCAATCCGCACGAAAAAATTTCTTTAAAACTATTAAATCAAATGTTTCCCCATCCGATATAAAGAGTGAGCGGGGGAACAGGGCGGCCGACCTCGAACCCCGTTAAAAAATTCCGCCCACAAGGATGTGGGTGCACAACATTCAAGGAGGAAACATAGATGATTATCAATCACAACATTGCAGCGTTGAACACGTTGAACAGATTAAATGCTGCAACAAATGCACAAAGCAAAGCAATGCAAAAACTTTCTTCAGGCCTTCGCATCAACAGTGCGGCTGATGACGCAGCCGGTCTCGCAATCTCTGAAAAAATGCGTTCCCAAATCCGTGGTTTGGACCAGGCGACAAAAAATGCCCAGGATGCAACTTCCTTGCTCCAAACTGCTGAGGGCGCACTGAATGAAACGCATGATATTTTACAACGTATGCGGGAATTAGCGGTACAATCATCTAACGATACAAATACGGATGATGACCGGCAAAATATTCAAAGTGAAATGTCACAGTTGGAAAAAGAAATTGACCGGATCGGCAATACAACCCAGTTCAACACAAAAAATCTGTTAGACGGTTCAATGGGAAAAGCAGTTACGAATGCTGTGGCAAATGAAAATACAAGCGGCATTTTTAAGGATACAGGAAACAATAAGGCTGCTGCAACAAAAGACACTGTACTTACTAACCTTGCAGATAAGGACGGCAATTCACTAGGCATTACGGCTGGGGACAAAATCACTGTCACTTATGTCAAAAATGGAACGACAACAACAGAAACTGTAACTGTGGCAGCTGATGCAGATACTGATAAAAAAACTGTTGCAAAATTATCGGATATTGAAACGTATTTAGGAGGAACACTTTCTGTTAACGATGACGGCTCTCTGAAATTAGCAGCTGCTGCAGAAGGAACGGCTGATGCGATTGAAGGCATCACGATTACCGTCCAAGACCAAAATGGTAATGTCAGAACAGCTGCAACCAACGCCCTTTCTTCTTTTAAAGAAACGCAAGCAGCAGCAGATGTCCGTTCCGACGGTTCCGCAACTTTCTTAATTGGGGCAAACGGAGGACAAAATTTACAAGTAGACATCAATGATATGCGTGCCCAAGCCTTAGGTGTCAGCGGATTGCAAGTGTCGACGCAGACACAGGCAAATGCAGCGATTAAAGTCATTGACAATGCTATTCAAAAAGTATCGGCTGAAAGAGGCAAACTTGGTGCTTTTGAAAACCGTTTAGACCACACCGTCAACAACCTGACAACTTCGTCAGAAAACCTGACTTCTGCTGAATCGCGGATTAGGGATGTGGACATGGCGAAAGAAATGTCTGAACAAACGAAGCAATCGATCCTTGCCCAAGCAGCACAAGCGATGCTGGCTCAAGCCAACCAGCAGCCACAGCAAGTATTGCAATTGTTGCGTTAATTTTAGGTTTAGCCAAGGAGGCCTTTTCCAGGGCCTCCTTTTTATATTTGATATTCCATTTCCGGCACTTTTGACCGGCGGAGCAGATTCCGATGTTAGAATGAAGAAACTGGACATTCACTTGGAGCCCGCATTTGGAATTCCATACATTTGATTTGGACAAAGTTCAGGTCAACGTGGGAACAATATAGACGAAGGATAAAAGCGATACCGCCGGCAGCCTATCAGCCTATCCGTGGCTGATGATGCTTTCTGCTGCGGATTACCGGAAAAAGACGATTGGCACGGACATTTTGCAGGGACTGGAGAATGGGCGATGAATGAGCAGGAAGTATTCACGAAATCAAAGAGTGGGAAAGAGGGAGAGGCTTAAAGAATAGAAGAAAAAAGAAATCCGAAATGGTGATCACCTATGACAAAGGTCGGAAGAAAAAAGAGGAAGCATGTTTACCCCAATGCTTCCTCTTTTTAGCTGCTATATCTATCGATGGTTACGCTGCCACTTAACCGGATCCCGATCAAGCCGTTTCCGTTGCTTGCAATATTCTTTACTCCTCTTTCTCTTCCTTCCTGTCCATTGTCCCGTCTGTCAGTGTTTTGTCAGCCAGCTTCTTCGTTTTCTTCTTTTCATTTTCTTCTTCATTTTTCAACTGTTTATCGGACATGTTTCACACTTCCTTTTTTCTGTAGTATACCCTTGGATCCGCCATCCGAAACCATGGCGGCAATCGGAAAACCTGCCCGGATCTCGTTCCTGCGTGTTCCTGTTTCGATCCGTTTTAAAAATGTTCACTTTTTGACATGCCGCCATTTTGCAGGAATTCCGAAAAAAATGTCGAAATGCTACAGGAAGAGCATTGCCTATATTGGGAGGGATTGCAATGAATCAGGAAGAATATGAAACAGTTTTATCCGTACACCGTGTGCCTGTCTCATCCTTACGTTCGGAATGCAACCCGGACGAGTTTCCGTTTGAAACGACAGATGAGTTGGAAACGCTGCCGAATGAAATGATCGGGCAACAGCGGGCGGAACAGGCGATGGATTTCGGTTTGTCTGTCGAGCAGTCCGGTTACAATTTATTCGTCGTCGGGCCGTCCGGGACGGGGAGAATGACGTATACGCAACACAGTGTCGAAAAGCTCGCATCCGAACAGCCTGTGCCGGATGACTGGTGCTATGTCAACAATTTTGAAAATCCGGACCGGCCGCTTGTCATCAATTTGCCGGCTGGAAGCGGCCTCCGTTTTCAGCGCAAGATGGAAACCCTTTTGATTGATATTGAACGGGAACTCCGCGCCACTTTTTCAAATGAAGAAACGGAAAAGAAGAAGCGGAATATCATTGACGCGTCGCAAAACCAGGTCGAGGCACTTTGGAGAGAAACGGAAATGTTTGCGTCCGGGTTGAATTTTAAATTGGAACGGACCCCGGCCGGCATTCAAACCCTTCCGCTTTTTTTCGGCCGGCCGATGGAAAAAGAAGAATACGAACGGCTTTCCGATGCTAACAAAGAAAAATTGAAAGAACGGGAAAAACAGCTTGAGGAAAAAATCAATGAAACGGTGTACCAGATCCGGAAAATTGAAGAACAGCTCCGGAAAAATCTCGATCGTTTTCATAAAGAGACGGCTGCTTTTACAATTGAAGGCCTTTTCCAACCGCTAAAAGAAGCTTACCATGATTTTCCAAAAGTTCTCCGCTATCTTGAAGAATACAACCATGATGTTGTCGAGCATTTTTCGCTGTTTTTAACCGACCAGGAAGAAGGAAATGCCGTCGTTCAGGCGCTGACCGGTAGCAAAGAACAGCAGCTGCACCGCTACGCCGTCAATTTGCTTGTCAGCCATAAAAATCGGTCGGGCGCTCCTGTCATTTACGAAACGAACCCGACGTACCAAAATCTGTTCGGGAAAATTGAATACCGCGGCGCTTTCGGCAGCTGGACAACCGACTTCACGTTTGTTAAACCAGGCGCCGTGCATCTGGCCAATGGCGGGTATTTAATTTTACAGGCAGCGGAACTGCTCCAGCAGCCGTATGCGTGGACGCTGTTGAAACGCGCGCTGCAGACGGGGCAAATCCAGATTGAAGACCCGTTTGCTGAAAGAGGCGCTTTCCCGACGAGCGGCCTTAAGCCTGAGCCCGTCCCCCTCAATATCAAAGTGATCATCATCGGGTCTTACTATTTATACGATTTGTTATCAAGCGTGGATGAAGATTTCCATAAGCTGTTTAAAGTGAAAGTAGAGTTTGACACGGTGATGAAGCGGGATGCGGAAAACCGCAGGAAAATGGCTTATTTTATTAAAAACTATGCGGATCGGAAAAATCTTCTCCCGTTCCACCGGCGTGCCGTTGCGAAAGTCATTGACCATAGTGCGCGCCTTGCCGGAGAACAGGAGAAACTGACGGCGCGCTTCCAGGACCTGACAAAAATTCTCGTCGAATCGGGTTACTGGGCGAAAAAAGAAGGGAGCCCCTTTGTAGACAGCCACCATATCCGCAAAGCGTTGGAAGAGCAGGCAAACCGGACGAACCATATTTCCGAGCAATACCGTGAAATGATCCATAACGGGACGATTATGGTGGATACGGACGGCGAACGGGTGGGCCAAATTAACGGCCTGGCTGTGATGGGGACAAGGGATGCAACATTCGGCATTCCGACAAAAATCACGGCGCAAACGTTTGTCGGAAAAAGCGGCATCATGAACATCGAACGCGAAACGTCATTGAGCGGTCAAATCCACAATAAAGGGCTTTTGATTTTAACCGGCTTTCTATCCGGCGTGTTTGCGAAAAACCATCCGATCCCGCTTTCGGCAAGCATCACCTTTGAACAAACATACTCGCTCATTGACGGTGACAGCGCCTCGAGCACGGAACTGTATGTATTGCTTTCTTCTCTTGCCGGGGTGCTGATTCAACAGGGTATTGCCGTGACGGGTTCGGTCAACCAATGGGGCGAGATCCAGCCAATTGGCGGCGTGAATGAAAAAATAGAAGGATTTTTTGCGATTTGCAAGGAACGCGGCTTGACGGGGCGCCAGGGGGTCATCATCCCGCAGCAAAATATTGCCAACCTGATGCTCAACGATGAAGTGGTGGAGGCGGTGAAAGTCGGCAAATTCCATGTCTGGGCCGTCCGCCATATTTCGGAAGGGATTGAAATTTTAACCGGCGAAAGCGCGGGAGCAGAACGCACTTCCGGCGGCCGCTTCCCGGACGGCACCATTTTTGCAAAAGTGGAAGCCCGTTTTCAAAAAATGTATGAATCTGTAAAAGAAACGAAACAATAATGTAATCTGGCGGGCAAAGAGAGCCCGCCTTTATTATAATGTTTTGACAAGAACTAGTCTGAAAGAATCATTTCCGTTTTACGCTCTATAATGGTTCCTTCCTTTGCAGTTATAATAATAAAACAGGCAAATGTGAAAAATTTTCATCATCCCGTTTTTCATCGTTTCAAATCCGTATTGCATAAAGGGGGAAGGGGGGCGCTGCTGTGGCAATGCAAAAAAGATACAGAGCGTGCAGCCCGGCATCTGCATCGTCGTGTAGAAAGGATTTGAGTTTGAAATTGAGCAAAACATCAAGTGAAGATTTAAAAAAAATTCCGTTGAGTGAGAATCAGATCAGAGGAATTCTCCACTCTTTCATGCATTCGTTTGAATCGATTGAAGTGCAGACAAGCAAAGACAGGCACCGGGAATTGACAATCGAGCAGGCAATCGATTTGCTTGTCCGCAATATGAGCAGGGAAAGTATACTCGATTTTATCCACCAGCTTAACATCATCCGCGAGCGCCGTTCGAGCGTGCTGGCTTATGTGAAATACATTTTAACCGCATTAGTCGCACGCCTCGAACAAAGCGGAAAAAGGGATATCAATCGTTATCATTGAATTGAGATGGATGCCTTTTCCCCGGCTCCGGTAACTGCTGTAACGTAACCGTTATCGCGGCAGGGAAGCTCCATTTTTGAATGTGCAAAGAAAGCTTTGAATGGAAAACATTTTTCCATTCCGGTTTATCGTAAGGGAAAGGTGTATAGGTTTTAACGGCTTTCTGAAAGAAGTCTCCCATCCTCAAGGAATGTGAAGGTGCGAATCGCACCAATGAGTAGGTGGGAG
>NZ_CALPDC010000047.1:0-21151 GCF_943193165.1 Weizmannia agrestimuris | reverse complement strand
GGTTTCTTTGATTATTATTTAAAATTGAACGAAAAAGAGGAGGCGGAAGTAATGGAAAACATTAAAATGCTGGACCCGGACGAGGCGGAGCAAGTATTGAAATTGCCGAATTCTTACTTTGATCGCGGGTATAAGAAGGGGAAAGAGGAAGGAAGAGAAGAAGGTGAAGAAAGATTAAGAAGATTTATTGTCAACTTGTTAAAAAATCAAGTGGATGTGAAGGTCATTGCCCAGGCATCTGGCTTGAGTGAAGACGAGATCATGAAAATCAAAAGGCAGATAGAAGGGGAAAAGCCTTGAACCCGAGTTATGACGAAGCAGAGCAAGTATTGAAATTGCCGAATTCCTATTTTGACCGCGGGTATAAGAAAGGATTGGAAGAAGGTGAAGAAAGATTAAGAAAAAGATTTATTTCTAATTTGTTAAAAAAGCAATTAGATTTGAAGCTCATTGCAGAAGTAACCGGCTTGAGTGAAGACGAGATCATGAAAATCAAAAGGCAGATAGAAGGGGAAAAGCCTTGAACCTGAGCTATGACGAAGCAGAGCAAGTATTAAAATTGCCGAACTCCTATTTTGAACGCGGGTATAAAAAGGATTAGAAGAAGGAGTAGAAAAGGGGAGAAAGGAATTATTACAAACAATTGTGGTTAGGATGCTTAAGAATGGCCTGGACCCACAATTGATAGTTGAGATGACCGGCCTAAGCCAGACAGAAGTGGAAAAAATAAAACAGCGACTGGAGTATTCATAAGATGGAAGTCAAATTTCCCGGTGTGGATGGAAAAGAAGTTGTCTTAGACTTGCCGAATTCTTACTTTGACCGCGGGTATAAGAAGGGGAAAGAAGAAGGTGAAGAAAGGTTAAGAAGATTTATTGTCAATTTGTTAAAAAATCAAGTGGATGTGAAACTCATTGCCCAAGCATCCGGCTTGAGTGAAGATGAGATCATGAAAATCAAAAGGCAGGTAGAAGGGCAGGAGCCGTAAATGCTTTTCACCATCACCGAAAAAACAGGGAGGGGCTTATACATAAGCCCCTCCCTTTCAGAACTTGTGCCATTCCTCCTCACCCCGCTCACTCATACAATGCTTCAACAGAAAAAGGGGAACGATTCTTTTATTGAAAAGATAGAAATAAGGAAAAATTATTGTATAATAGGTCTAAAGACATAGGTGGGGCGTATCTGATGTTCATTTTTGACTGGCATCGATAGGAGGGAAGGCAGAATGGGTCTGTATTATAAGTTGAAATCAGATAAACACAGCAGCGTATTGGAAAATGCAGAAAAAATGGAGGTTTCCATCGATCTCGATCAACCTGGCATTCCGGAACGATTGAAATTGATTCACCTGACAGAAGAAGATTTAAAAATCATAAAAAGTGCACAACCCCTTGTACAAAAATATATTGACAAAATTGTCAAGGCCTTTTATGATGCGATTTTGCAAGTGCAGGAGCTGAGGGATATCATTGAAAAACACAGTACGGTTGAGCGGCTCCAAAAAACGTTAAGGGTCCATCTTATTGAAATGTTTCAAGGCAACATCAACAAAAATTTTGTCGAAAAACGCTTGCAGATTGCAAGCACGCATTACCGGATCGGCCTTGAACACGGCTGGTATATCGGTTCTTTCCAAAATATTCAAAATGTCTTGAACGATATCCTTTTTCAAGAAATCGGCAGGAAAGAAGAAGTCCGGATCATCTCGGCTGCCATCAGCAAAATATTGAGTTTTGAACAACAAATCGTTCTTGAAGCTTACGAAAATGAGACGATCAGGAGACTGAATGAGCAGTATCAAAACGGGCAGCACGATTTGAAAGAACAAATGGTACAAATCAGTGAAGGTTTGGTTGCGCTGGCAGAGGAAACCCAAGCTTCGGTAGAATCTTTAGGTTTCAATCTGCAAAAAACGGATGAAATGGCTATTGAGAGCAGCCGGGAAGCAAGCTATGCCGAGTCATCGGCAGCAGAGGGGCAAAAAAAGCTGGGCATCCTGATCCGCGATGTCAAAATGATTGCCACCCGTACAAAAGAAATGATGGAAACGATCGAGAATCTGAGCGACTCTTCCCGCCAGATTGAAGATGTGGTGCTGTCTGTGAAAGAGATCGCTGACCAGACCAACCTGCTCGCGTTAAACTCAGCCATCGAGGCAGCACGGGCCGGAGAGTATGGTAGAGGATTTTCGATTGTCTCTCAAGAAATCCGGAAGTTATCAGAGGAGACGAAAAAGCTGGCAGGGCAGATCCAATCGATGTTATCCGCCTCAGGGCAATACAATTTGGATGTTAAAAATTCTTTAATCCAAGTTGACAGCGCCATTCACTCCGGATTGGGCAGCGCGGAAGAGGCAGGGCAATCGTTCCAGCAAATTACCGCCACGGTCAAACAAAGCAAACAAACTGCTTTAACCGTCCAAGGCCATATAGCAGAACTCGTCAATACTGTAAAAGAAATTGAAACAGCCAGCGCCGGGGTCGCGGCCGCGGCTGAAAAACTCCACAATGCAGCGGGAATCTGAAAAATTCCCGCTTTTTTAACAGAAACTACCAATAAAATTTATCGCAAAGCAAGATAGGCAATCAAGTTTAAAACAAATGGGGCCATCATAATGCCCAAGGCGATGGCAACGATTATCATAGGTAAATATTGTTTTTTCATAAACCCGTTCATAGATTCCCCTCCCCCACACAAAATGCTCCGGCCATTTAAACCGTTTGCAGCTTTCCCTTTCTTAAAGGTAGCATCCAAAGCCGGCTTATGCAAGCTTACACCCATGTTTTTTCATTTTTTCGAAACCGCTTTGCCGGATGCAGGGAGCGGGACAAGTCAAGGCAAGGAATAGATTTCCGCGTGCGGCGGTTCCTCAAGTTTGGATTTCTTCAGTTTTCCTTTTTCAACCAATTCCCCGATGACCCTCTCTATTTCACGAGGGTCCGTGTCAAATAGATCGGCAAGCTTGACAGTAGACAGTGCAGTATATTTCGGTTCTTTTGTGGATGAGATAATCATGTTTTTGATTCGTTCAAACAATTCCGCTTGTTCCATGGTTTGATCCCCTTTTTAAAAAAATCTACTTTTATTATACGCAAAATGGTAAAGAAACAATCCCAAATCAGTTATAGAAGAAAGTCAATTGGCAATCCTAATAAAAAAGGCATGATTGGGGGACCGATGATGGAAGAAGCAACCTTTTCGATTCGAATAAACGGGCAAGAACTGGCGGCGCGTAAAGGGCAAACGATTTTGGAAGTGGCCAACGCCCACGATATGTACATCCCCGCGATCTGTTACCATCCGAATCTCGGATCGATTCAAACTTGTGATACCTGTTTTGTGAACGTAAACGGGAATCTGGTGCGGGCATGTGCAACCAAGGTAGAGCCGGGAATGGAAGTGGAGTCCGGTTCCAAACCTGTAAAAGATGCCCAATATGAAGCAATGTCACGGATTCTGAAAAACCACGAGCTTTATTGCACCGTGTGTGACAACAATAATGGCAATTGTGTTGTCCATAACACGGCCGAGCATCTTGAAATCGAGCATCAAAAATACCAGTTTGAAGCTAAACCCTACCCGCCGGACCAATCCCATCCTTTTTACCGCTATGAACCGGACCAGTGCATTCTTTGCGGAAGATGTGTTGAGGCCTGCCAGGATTTGCAAGTCAATGAAACATTGACGATTGACTGGGACCGGGAAGTGCCAAGAGTGATCTGGGACAATGATGTTCCCATCGATGAGTCCTCTTGTGTATCTTGCGGCCATTGCGTCACGGTCTGCCCGTGCAATGCGCTTATGGAAAAGTCCATGCTCGGGGAAGCAGGGTATTTAACCGGCATTCCGCAAAAAGTGCTGGAGCCGATGATCGATCTCACTAAAGAAGTCGAACCGGGATATAAAGAGATTTTTGCAATATCCGAAATGGAAGCGGCAATGCGAAAATCGAGAATCAAAAGAACGAAAACCGTTTGCACCTATTGCGGTGTCGGCTGCAGTTTTGAAATTTGGACAAAAGGGCGCCACATTTTAAAAGTCGAGCCGCAGGAACATGCGCCAGTAAACGGCATCTCGACATGTGTCAAAGGAAAGTTCGGGTGGGACTTCGTCAACAGCGAAGAACGTTTAACAAAGCCGTTGATCCGCAAAGGGGAAGAATTTGTTGAAGCAAGCTGGGATGAAGCCCTGAATCTGATCGCAAGCAAATTGCAGGAAATAAAAGAACAGCACGGGCCGGACGCGCTTGGCTTTATTGCTTCATCTAAATGTTCGAATGAAGAAAACTATCTCTTTCAAAAATTCGCCCGCGCGATCATCGGTACAAATAATCTGGATAATTGCTCGCGTTACTGCCAGTCGCCGGCAACGTCAGGGCTTTTGCGGACCGTTGGTATTGGCGGGGACTCCGGCACCATCCGGGATATCCAGCAGGCGGATTTGGTGGTTACGGTGGGGGCGAACCCGGCCGAATCCCATCCTGTCCTTGCGACACGCATTAAACGGGCGCACAAATTGCATGGACAAAAGCTTATGGTCGTCGATTTAAGGGAAAACGAACTGGCCAGCCGCGCCAATTTATTTATTCATTCGAAGCCAAGCACAGATTTGATTTGGCTTAACGCCGTGACAAAATACATTCTCGATCAGGGCTGGGAAGACAAAGCATTTCTTGAAGCCAGGGTCAAAGGGCTAGACAAGTTCAGAGCTTCACTGGAAAAATACACGCTGGCGTTTGCCGAGGAGAAAACCGGCATTTCGAAAGAGAACTTAATCAAAATGGCAACGATGATCCATGAAGCCAAATCCGTATGCATTCTTTGGGCGATGGGCATCACCCAGCACACATGCGGGACGGATGCAAGCACGGCCATTTCCAACTTGTTATTGGTTACCGGTAATTACGGCCGCCCTGGGACGGGGGCATATCCGCTCAGAGGGCACAACAATGTGCAAGGCGCCTGTGATTTTGGAACGATGCCCGCTTGGTTCCCGGGCTACGAACCAGTAGAAGATAATGAAGTGAGGGAACGGTACGAAAAGGCTTGGGGGGTCAAACTTCCGGAAAACCCGGGGCTTGACAATCATCAAATGATCGGCGGGATAAAAAGCGGCAAGCTCCGGGGCCTCTACCTGTTCGGTGAAGAAATGGCGATCGTTGATTCCAATATTAATTTTGTGGAAGAACATCTGGAAAAGCTCGACTTTTTTGTTGTACAGGATGTGTTTTTCAGCAAAACGGCCCAATTTGCCGATGTGATCCTGCCGGCTGCGCCGAGCCTTGAGAAAGAAGGGACGTTTACAAATACGGAACGGCGCATCCAGCGCTTTTACCAGGTATTTGAACCGATGGGTGAATCGAAGCCGGATTGGGTCATCTTTCAGGAGCTCGCGAACAAAATGGGAGCCCAGTGGCATTACCAGCACCCCGGCGAAATCATGGCAGAAGCGGCAAGCCTAGCAAAGTACTTTGCAGGCATCAGCTACGAGAGACTGGAAGGGTTTAACAGCCAAATATGGCCGGTTAAAAAAGACGGTACGAGCACACCGCTTCTATATCAAGACCGTTTTGCCTTTCCGGACGGTAAAGCCCGACTGGTACCGGTTGACTGGGAACCGCCTTTTTCAGCCGGGGAGGGATTTGATTACCATCTTAACAACGGCCGCTTGCTGGAACAGTTCCATGAAGGGAATTTGACGGACCGTTCTCCGGGCATCCATCACAAAGTGCCGGAGCCGTGGCTTGAGATTTCACCGGAGGCAGCAAGTGAACGGGGGATAAAAGACGGGGCGCTTGTACGGCTGACATCGCCTTACGGAAAGGTGAAAGTACGGGCCGTTGTGACCGGGCGGGTACAAGGAAAAGAATTGTACTTAACGATGAACGCCCGGAAAGAGGATGAAATGGTGAACCGGCTGACGAGCAGCTATCATGACAGGGTGACCCATACCCCGAACTATAAAGAAATGGGCGTAAAAATGGAGATTTTAGAGGAAAAAGGAAAACCGCCGCTGCCAAAGGTGAACCACCGTTATGGCAATCGGATTCCGCAAATCAGTGTAAGAGTGGAAGAAAAATGGAAGCGGGATGACTTTATCCCGATCACGGCATTATTTTCACCGGGAGGAAAAGCATATGGCGAAGGTGATCAGGCAAACGGGACGGGCCGGTAATGAGAAAGAAATCCGCGGACGGGAAGGCTCTGTTCCGGCCGTGAAATTAATAAAGCCGGGAGGGAAAGCATATGGCGAAGGCGATCAGGCAAATTAAACAAGTGGATCCGGCCCCGGAAGAATGGCAGGCAGCCTCTCTGTCGGCGGTTGTAAAGGCAGCCGCCGAAAACGGGGAATCACTGATTAAACTGTTAGAGATCATCAAACAGCTGGATGGCATGGGCGTGCTTAATGCGATGGAAGGTTTGCTCCAAAACCGCGTTGACGTTGCCGAAATTGCCTTAGGGCAACTAAACCAGCCCACCATGTACCATGTCGTCAAAAACGGGATGAACGTATTTAAATTTTTAGGTGCCATCGATCCGGAACAACTGCAAACGATCTTGTCAGGCATCACGAGCGGGTTTGAAAAAGCAGCCCAATCCGGGGGCCAGGAGAGTCTGTGGAAGCTCGGAAAAAGCATGCGCTCCCCGGAAGTGAAACGGTCGCTTGCCATGATGACAGGCATTTTGGCGGGGATGGGGGAAGCCATGGAGCAAAACCATTCGCTTCCTGAAGGAGGAACGGACATTGGCTAAAGGGATGTTGAAAGTAAGTGATATGGTGAATGAAGAAGATGCCGCCAAAGTCCGCCGCGCCCTGAATGAAGTCTGGGGCGTCCGCGATATTGAAATCAGTTTGGCAAGAAAAGAAGCGACTTTTACCTATAATGACCAATCGGCATCCTGCCACGATATGATGCAAGCCGTGACGGAGCAGGGTTACCGTGCTGAAATGATGGAACCATAAAAGGAGGAAGGCACTTGAAAGTATGCGAAATCTGCGGTTCCCAAACACCGGAAGAAAACGAAGCGGAATCAAGAAGAGTGCTTTATGTCTGTGAAAACTGCCGGACCGACCGGAAATTCGATTTTGAAGAAGAAAATTAAGCAAATGGCGTTGCGGCACCGCAACGCCATTTATGTGCGCAAATTTTCCGGCAAAAAAAATGGCGTCTGCGTTTGCCGGCTGCCCATATCCCCGGAAGCATGGGACTTCTTGCCATTGCATATACTAAAACACAAAAATGTTGTAAAATAAAAGACAATAGCAAGAGAAGCCTTTTATCATTGCCAAGGGGGGAATGTTATGGATCTTCAAGTCGGATTGTGGCAAAAGCAGTCAATGAAACTGGCAATGACCCAGGAATTAAAACAAGCAATCGAGGTTCTTCAGTTCTCATCCCAGGAGCTCGCATCTTTTTTGGAAGAAAAAGCTGCGGAAAATCCTCTCATCGAACTGTCCAGCGCCAATATTAAACTGGTCGATTCCCGTTTTTCCGGGCTGAGCCGTGTAAAGGGGCAGAAAAAAAGCCAGGACAAAAACTGGATTGAACAAATTCCTGCACAGACGGAAACACTTCCAGACTTTTTGATCAGCCAATTGGATATGAAAGCGTTATCAAACAAGATTTTGAAAGCGGTCCAACTTTATGCGCGCCATCTGGATGCAAACGGCTACCTTGCCATCTCGGTTCAGGAAGCGGCAAAAATGGCTGCCATTTCCGAAGAAGACGCCGAAAAAGCACTTGGCATTCTCCAGTCGCTGGATCCGGCCGGAATCGGCGCAAGATCGCTTCAGGAATGTCTACTGATCCAGATAAAAAGGGATCCGGATGCGCCCGGGCATGCGGAAGAATTGATCAGCCGCCATTTTCTCGATTTTGCCGAAAAAAAATGGAGAGGCATTGCGAAAAAACTTGATATATCCCTGCAGGAAATCCAGCGGGTATCTGATTATGTGCAGACGTTAAACCCGCGTCCTGGATCCGGTTTTATGGCAGATCGGCCGCAATACATCGTTCCCGATCTTTTGGTCAAAAATCATGCGGGAAAGCTCGAATTGTATCTTGTAGAAAACCAGGTTCCAAAACTCCGTTTGAATGAAAGTTATGCAAGCATGAACCCGGCCGGAGATGCCGGCGTCACCCGTTATTTAAAAGAAAAAACGCAGGAATATTACTGGATCCGAAAAAGCATCGAAAGCCGGAAAGAAACGCTGCTAAAAGTCGGCGCAGCACTGCTTGAAAAACAGCGGGATTTCTTTTTATATGGAAAAGGGCATTTGAAGCCGCTTACGATGAAAGAAATTTCGGATGACATCGGGATGCACGAGTCGACGGTGAGCCGTGCAGTGAGAGAAAAGTATATGGAAACGCCATTCGGGACTTTCCCATTAAAAACATTTTTCACGACCGCCTTGCCGGTTCGTTCTGCCGGCGGGGAAGAAGCAGCATCAAGCGCCGAGGTCAAAAATGAAATTTCAGCACTTATAAGCGGGGAAGACAAGCGGAAGCCGCTTTCCGACCAGGCGATTGTGACCGTATTAAATGAAAAAGGGTTTGAAATCTCGCGCCGGACAGTGGCGAAATACCGCGAACAGCTCGGCATTCCGTCATCTTCCAAAAGAAAAAGGTACGAATAAGCCGGGAATATTTTTTCAAAACGGAAGTTTCGCGTTTCATCCGCCGGCAAAAAAGGACGAATCGGACGGGAACGGGCAAATTTCGCACACACTTTGAAATAAATAAATAACGGATCAGGCATTTGGGTATATCGGGTCGGGAGCACAGCCCATGTGCCTGCCACGAATGGCCGGAAAGGGGGAGGATTTTAAAATGGAACTGGTGCTATATACAAGAAAACAATGCCCGCTTTGTGCGGAAGCAAAAGAACAGCTGCAACTCCTGCAAAAGGAAATCCCGTTCCGGCTGATTGAAAAAGACATCGAAGCGTGCGATGCATGGACGGAAAAATACGGCCTTATGATCCCGGTTATCGAGTACAAAGGGGAACTGCTCGGATATGGGCGGATTCACCTTTTTGCCATAAAGGAGCGCTTACATGAAATTCATGAGCAATAATAGTTGAAATGCAAAATTTATCCTGCTAGAATGAAACATGTAGCGAGGGTAATTTTTTTGAAGCAGGTGGGACAAAAAATGTCTCTGTGGGACTCAACACGACCTACATAATTATTTAAGGGAGTACATTATCTATGCGATCGTTGATAGAGGTTCAAAAAAAATTATACCCCGATATCCTCGCTGTCATGCAAAAACGATACCGGATTCTCCGTTCCATTTCTTTTGCGGAACCGGTGGGAAGAAGAACATTGGCACAAATGCTTGGCATGTCAGAACGCATTCTTCGGAGCGAAACGGATTTTTTGAAAAACCAAAAGCTCATTGACGTAAAACCCTCGGGCATGTCGGTGACAAATGATGGTGCTGCCTTGTTACAAAATATGGAAAGCATGATGAGAGAAATATCGGGTATAAATGAAACGGAAGAAAAGCTGAAACAAGCTTTGGGCCTCGAAGACGTGGTCGTGGTTCAAGGGGACAGCGACAAAGAACCGTGGGTGAAAAACGAGCTTGGAAGGGCTTGTGCTGTAAGAATGAAAGCCGCCTTAACGGGAAACAATATAATCGCTGTAACCGGAGGATCGACGATGGCCGCAGTCGCAGATGTGTTAACTCCCGACATCAGTGCCAAGAGGCAGCTGCTGTTCGTGCCGGCCAGAGGCGGAATTGGTGAAGATGTCGCAAATCAGGCCAACACGATCTGCGCAAAAATGGCGGAAAGGACCGGCGGAAAACACAGGGTATTATACGTGCCTGACCAGGTCAGCCCGGAAGTGTACAAATCGGTCGTAAACGAGCCGTCCATTAAAGAAGTCCTTACCCTTATTAAACAAGCGGATATTGTGCTGCACGGCATTGGCGAAGCCATGACGATGGCAGAACGCCGCAAGACCGGAAAAGAAGAGATGGAGAAAATCATCCGTGGGCATGCAGTCGGCGAAGCGTTCGGGTACTATTTTAACGAACAGGGTGAAATTGTTCACAAGGTCCGGACGATCGGCCTGCAACTCGAGGATTTGCACCGGATCCGCCATGTTTTTGCGGTTGCCGGCGGGGCATCCAAGGCAAAGGCCATTAAAGCCTACATGAACACGAAACCGGAATCCACTGTTCTGATTACGGACGAAGGGGCAGCAAAACAAATTCTCGCTTGGCGCTAACCTGTTTTTAAAAGGGATAACCCTTTTGAAATATAAAATCTTTACGACTCAAGGAGGAAACACAAATGGCAGTTAAAGTTGGTATTAACGGATTTGGACGTATCGGACGTAACGTATTCCGTGCTGCTTTAGGCAATCCTAATGTTGAAATCGTTGCAATCAATGACCTGACAGACGCAAAAATGCTTGCACACTTGTTAAAATATGACTCTGTTCATGGCAACCTGGAAGAAGAAGTCACTGTTGACGGTGATTCCATCGTTGTAGACGGCCATAAAGTAAAAGTTTTGGCTGAACGCGAACCTGCAAATCTCGGATGGGGCGACCTCGGTGTTGACGTTGTTGTTGAATCAACAGGCCGTTTCACAAACCGTGAAGGGGCTGCAAAACACCTTGAAGCAGGCGCAAAGAAAGTCGTCATTTCCGCTCCTGCGAAAAACGAAGATATTACAATCGTAATGGGCGTTAACGAAGACAAATACGATCCTAAAAACCATAACGTCATTTCGAATGCTTCCTGCACAACAAACTGCCTGGCGCCGTTTGCAAAAGTGCTGCAAGAAAAATTCGAAATCAAACGCGGTATGATGACAACTGTTCACTCTTACACAAACGACCAGCAAATTCTTGACTTGCCGCACAAAGACTATCGCCGTGCACGTGCAGCTGCACAAAGCATCATCCCGACTACAACCGGTGCTGCTAAAGCAGTTGCGCTTGTATTGCCTGAACTGAAAGGCAAATTGAACGGTATGGCCATGCGCGTTCCGACTCCAAACGTTTCTGTTGTTGACCTTGTTGCTGAACTTGGCAAAAACGTAACGGTTGAAGAAGTAAACGCAGCATTTAAAGAAGCGGCTGAAGGCGAATTGAAAGGCATTCTCGCATACAGCGAAGAACCGCTTGTATCCCGTGACTACAACCATACAACTGTTTCTTCGACCATTGATGCATTATCCACAATGGTTATCGAAGGCAACATGGTAAAAGTCATTTCTTGGTATGACAACGAATTCGGTTATTCCAACCGCGTTGTTGACCTTGTTGAATACATCGCTTCTAAAGGCCTTTAATTTGAACGATAAAACGTTGCAGGGGGTTGGGGAAGAATCCCCTCTCCCTTTTTTCAATGCCTGTAAAACAAAAGGAGGTTCGTTTTGCCATGAACAAAAAATCGATTAAAGATGTTGAATTGCAAGGCAAACGCGTTTTCTGCCGTGTCGACTTCAATGTTCCGTTAAAAGACGGCAATGTAACGGATGATACAAGAATCCGTGCTGCCCTTCCAACGATCAAATATTTGGTGGAAAACGGTGCGAAAGTCATTCTTGCCAGCCACCTCGGCCGTCCTAAGGGCCAGGTTGTGGAAGAGTTGCGCCTCACACCGGTTGCAAAACGCCTGAGCGAACTGCTTGGAAAAGACGTCAAAAAAGCAAATGAAGCTTATGGCGAATCGGTTAAGGCGGAAATCGCGAAAATGGAAAACGGCGACGTGCTTTTGCTTGAAAACGTCCGTTTCTACCCTGGCGAAGAAAAAAATGATCCGGAACTGGCAAAAGAATTTGCTGCACTTGCTGACCTTTATGTCAATGATGCTTTCGGTGCTGCACACCGCGCACATGCATCAACGGAAGGCATCGCCCACTACCTTCCTGCAGTATCCGGCTTTTTAATGCAAAAAGAACTCGATGTGCTCGGCAAAGCATTGTCCAATCCGGAACGCCCTTTTACTGCCATTATCGGCGGCGCGAAAGTCAAAGACAAAATCGGCGTCATCGACAATTTGCTGGATAAAGTCGACAACCTGATCATCGGCGGCGGCCTTGCTTATACGTTCGTCAAAGCACAAGGCCATGAAATCGGCAAATCGCTGCTTGAAGAAGACAAAATTGACCTTGCAAAATCTTTTATGGCAAAGGCGAAAGAAAAAGGCGTCAACTTCTATATGCCGGTTGATGCGGTCGTAGCAGACGAATTCTCCGAAACGGCCAACAAAAAAGAAGTAGCAATTGAAGAAATTCCGGCTGACTGGCAGGCACTTGACATCGGCCCGAAAACGGTTGAACTGTATGCCAAAGTCATCAAAGAATCGAAACTCGTCATTTGGAACGGACCGATGGGCGTATTCGAAATGGACGCGTATGCCAACGGGACAAAAGGCGTTGCAGAAGCGCTCGCGGCTGCAACCGGCACTTACAGCATCATCGGCGGCGGCGACTCTGCGGCAGCTGTTGAAAAATTCCATCTGGCAGAAAAAATGGACCATATTTCAACGGGCGGCGGCGCATCGCTTGAATTTATGGAAGGGAAAACACTTCCTGGCGTCGCAGCTTTAAATGACAAATAATTTTATCAGGAAAGGGAGTGTCCTTATTGCGTAAACCGATCATTGCGGGGAACTGGAAAATGAATAAAACCTTGCCGGAAGCGCTGGCTTTTGTCGAAGAGGTAAAACATTCGGTACCTGGCGAATCTGTTGTCGACAGCGTCATCTGTGCGCCTGCGCTCTTTTTGGAACGCCTGGTGGAAGCAACAAAAGGCACCCGCGTAAAAATTGGCGCCCAAAACATGCACTATGAAGAAAGCGGTGCTTTTACAGGCGAGATCAGCCCGGTTGCACTCGCGGATTTGCATGTTGAATATGTCATACTGGGACACTCTGAACGCCGTGAAATGTTTAATGAAACGGATGAAGCAGTCAATAAGAAAGTGAAAGCTGCTTTTGCCCATCATTTAACACCAATCGTATGCGTGGGAGAAACACTGGCACAACGGGAAAACAATGAAACAAAACAAATCGTCGGCTCACAGGTAAAAGCTGCTTTTTCCGGGCTTTCCGGCGACGAGGCAAAACAGGTTGTCGTTGCCTATGAACCAATCTGGGCAATCGGAACAGGCAAATCTTCGACTGCCGAAGATGCCAACGAAGTTTGTGCCTATATCCGCAGTGCCATCGCGGACCAATTCAGCCAGGATGTTGCTGACAGTGTCCGAATTCAATACGGCGGCAGTGTAAAACCCGGCAACATTAAAGAATTCATGGAACAACCGGATATTGACGGTGCATTAGTGGGCGGCGCAAGCCTTGACCCGCAATCTTATTTGCAATTATTGGAGGCGGTAAGCCATGAGTAAAGCACCTGTGGCATTAATCATCTTAGACGGCTTCGGCTGCCGGAAAGAAACATACGGCAATGCTGTAGCCCAAGCAAAAAAACCAAATTTTGACCGTTACTGGAAAGAGTTCCCGCACAATCAGCTCGGCGCAAGCGGCGAATCCGTCGGCCTTCCTGATGGCCAGATGGGGAACTCGGAAGTCGGCCATACAAACATCGGTGCAGGGCGTATCGTTTACCAAAATCTGACGCGCGTAGACATGTCGATCAAAGAAGGCGAGTTTGAAAAGAACGAAACCTTCCTCGGCGCGGTTGAAAATGTGAAAAAACACGGGACAAGCCTTCACTTATTCGGCTTGTTGTCGGACGGCGGCGTGCACAGCCATATCCGCCATATGTTCGCGCTGTTGAAATTCGCAGCCGATCAAGGTGTGAAAAAAGTATACGTCCATGCATTCCTTGATGGCCGTGACGTGGGCCCGAAAACAGCGGAAAAATACATCAAAGCAACAGAAGAAAAATTCAAAGAATACGGTGTCGGCGAATTCGCAACGATTACCGGCCGTTACTATTCCATGGACCGTGACAAGCGCTGGGACCGTGTGGAAAAAGCGTACCGCGCCATGGCATACGGCGAAGGCCCGAAATATCCGAACCCAATGGCGGTGATTGAAGATTCCTATAAAAACGGGATCTTTGATGAATTCGTTATTCCTTCTGTGATTACAAAAGAAGACGGCTCACCGGTGGCAACGGTTCAGGACCATGATTCGGTCATTTTCTACAACTTCCGCCCGGACCGTGCCATCCAAATTTCAAATGCTTTTACGAATGAAGATTACCGTGCATTTGACCGCGGCCCGAATCATCCGAAAGATTTGTACTTCGTCTGCATGACGCATTTTTCGGAAACGGTCAAAGGCTATGTTGCCTTCAAACCGGTCGGCCTTGACAATACAATCGGCGAAGTATTGGCACAGCACGGGTTAAAACAGCTGCGGATTGCAGAAACTGAAAAATATCCGCATGTGACGTTCTTTATGAACGGCGGGCGTGATGAACCATTTCCAGGGGAAGAAAGAATTTTAATTCACTCCCCTAAGGTGGCAACATATGACTTGCAACCGGAAATGAGCGCCTATGAAGTAACGGATGCTTTGCTGGAGCAAATTCGGAATGACAAACAAGATGCCATCATTTTGAACTTTGCAAACCCGGATATGGTCGGCCACTCCGGCATGCTGGAACCAACCATTAAAGCGATCGAAGCAGTCGATGAATGCCTCGGCAAAGTCGTGGACCTGATCCTTGAAAAAGGCGGCTATGCCATTATCACGGCGGACCACGGTAACTCGGATGAAGTGCTGACACCGGAAGGCAAACCGATGACAGCCCATACGACAAACCCGGTTCCGGTCATCATCACGAAAAAAGATGTTGAAGTGCGTGACGGCGGTATTCTTGCCGACTTGGCACCGACCATGCTTGATCTGCTGAACATTGAAAAACCGAAAGAAATGACAGGCACAAGCCTGATTAAAAAATGACCCTGTGTGGGGAAGCCTGATAAAAGGAAAATCGGGCCAAATGCGTTGAAAGTGACGCCCTAAAAACGGGAGCGCCATGCCTGGAAGGTGCTGCGGCATGGAAAGGGATGACACCCGGGGGCATGCCGGGAAAATTTCCCGCAGACGTGCCCTTAGCGCCATGCCTGGAAAGTGCCGGGCAAAGTGATGAAAACCCCATTTATGCATTGAAAAAGGAGAGATAAGAAGATGTCTTTAATATCTGATGTTTATGCACGCGAAGTATTGGACTCGCGCGGCAACCCAACTGTTGAAGTAGAAGTTTACACAGAAGACGGCGGTTTTGGCCGCGCATTGGTGCCAAGCGGTGCCTCTACAGGTGAATACGAAGCCGTTGAACTCCGTGACAACGACAAAAGCCGTTTCCTCGGTAAAGGTGTCGAAACAGCTGTTAAAAATGTGAACGACACGATCGCTGAAGCGATTATCGGCCGTTACGATGTATTTGACCAAGTCGGCGTTGATAAAGCAATGATCGAACTTGACGGCACACCGAACAAAGGCAAACTTGGCGCAAATGCCATCCTTGGCGTTTCCCTTGCTGTTGCCCGTGCTGCAGCAAACGAATTGGATTTGCCTTTGTACAAATACCTTGGCGGATTCAACGCAAAACAACTGCCGGTTCCGATGATGAACATCTTAAACGGCGGTGCGCATGCTGACAACAACGTGGACATTCAGGAATTCATGATCATGCCTGCCGGCGCTCCGACTTTCAAAGAAGCGTTGCGCATGGGTGCTGAAATTTTCCACAACCTGCGTTCTGTTTTAAAAGCGAAAGGTTATAATACTGCTGTCGGTGACGAAGGCGGTTTTGCACCAAACTTGAAATCGAATGAAGAAGCCCTTTCTACCATTATTGAAGCCATCGAAAAAGCCGGCTACAAACCAGGCGAACAAGTTTTGCTTGCAATGGACGTTGCATCTTCCGAACTTTACAGTGACGAAGACCATAAATACCATTTAGCCGGCGAAGGCAAAGTCCTGAGTGCGGAAGAAATGGTGAATTGGTATGAAGAATTAATTTCGAAGTACCCAATCATTTCGATTGAAGACGGTTTGGATGAAAATGACTGGGAAGGCTTCAAAATGTTAACAGAACGCCTTGGCAAGAAAGTCCAATTGGTGGGCGACGACCTGTTCGTAACCAATACTGAAAAACTTGCCCGCGGTATTGAAGAAGGCATCAGCAACTCCATTCTGATCAAAGTAAACCAAATCGGTACTTTGACGGAAACTTTCAATGCGATTGAAATGGCAAAACGTGCAGGCTATACTGCAATTGTTTCCCACCGTTCTGGCGAAACAGAAGACAGCACCATTGCGGACATCGCCGTTGCAACAAACGCCGGCCAAATCAAAACAGGTGCGCCATCCCGTACCGACCGCGTAGCAAAATACAACCAATTGCTCCGCATCGAAGACGAACTGGCTGAAACAGCCGAGTTCCTTGGCAAAAAAACTTTCTACAACTTGAAAAAATAATTGGCTTTGGTACGCTGCCCGGTGAGAGCCGGGCAGTTTTTGATTGTATGGGAAAACCCGGAACCCAAAAAACGTCCTTCATCACCGGACCCCTAAAAGACAAAACGGGGGCCGGATCAGGAAGACGCTGTTCCTTTTCGGACAATTGTTCCAATGTAGTTGAACCCCGCTCTCCAATATGGTACACTCAAGATTAGGTATTGCCCGTCTCAGGAGGTGTGCAGTTGTGCATACATTGTTATTAACGTTACTAATCATCGATTCAATTCTGTTGATTGCAGTCATTCTGCTCCAGCCCGGGAAAAGCACGGGATTGTCCGGCGCCATTTCCGGCGGTGCTGAACAGCTTTTCGGGAAACAAAAAGTGCGTGGTATTGACCTGATCTTACACAGGATTACGATTGTGCTCGCTGTTTTATTTTTCCTGCTGGCCATCGGACTTGCATATGTAAACCTATAAGGGTATGCAAATCAGGCAACTTTTCAGAAGCCTTATCCGCACATGCCTGTAAACTTTAAGACACCCATCCCGGTCCCAAAATCCAGGCCGGGTATTTTTATGCGGATTGCTGGCAATTCCGAAACGTCTTTGTTACAAATAAAATGAACAAAGGCCCAAAGAAAAACAGCAGGAAAGAGGCGTTTTTTACGGATGATGAGAATTGTACCACCCAAACCGTTTTTATTTGAAGCCGGCAAGAGGGCTGTACTGCTTTTGCACGGATTTACCGGAAGCAGCGCCGATGTCAGGATGCTCGGGCGCTTCCTTGAAAAAAAAGGATACACTTGCCATGCGCCGCAATATAAAGGGCACGGGGTACCGCCTGAAAATCTTTTGCATACGGGCCCAAGCGACTGGTGGCAGGATGTCATGAACGGCTACCAGTTATTGAAAGAAAAAGGGTATCATGAAATTGCAGTGGCCGGATTGTCACTGGGCGGGGTATTTTCCTTAAAATTAGGTTACACTGTACCTGTAAAGGGAATTATCACCATGTGCGCGCCCATGTACATAAAAAGCGAGCAAACGATGTATGAAGGCGTGGTTGCGTATGCCCGCAAATATAAACAGTTCGAAGGGAAAAGCGAAGCGCAGATCGAACAGGAAATGCGGGAATTTAAAAAAACGCCGATGCATACGCTGCAATCGCTGCAAGAGCTTATTCAGGATGTGCGCAACCATGTCGATCACATTTATGCGCCTGTTTTTGTCGTACAAGCGCGCCATGATGAAATGATCCGCCCGGAAAGCGCCAATATTATTTATTCAGAAGTGGAAACAGACCATAAGCAACTCAAATGGTATGAGAACTCCGGCCATGTCATTACACTCGATGGCGAAAAAGACCAACTTCACGAAGATGTATACACATTTCTGGAGTCGCTTGACTGGTCGGTTTAAAATTTTCCCGAAAAAGGAGGGAAATAAATGGAACAAGACCAACTACAGCAAGATGTTGAAAAAATTTTATCTTATATGAAAGAAGAGACGTACAAGCCGCTGACGGTTCAGGAACTGGAAAAAGCGTTCGGCATTGACGATTCTTCCGAGTTCAAAGCATTTGTAAAAGTGCTCGTTTATATGGAGGAAAAAGGCCTCATTGTCCGCACGCGAAGCAACCGTTACGGCCTGCCGGAAAAAATGAATCTCGTACGCGGGAAACTGATCGGCCACCCGAAAGGCTTTGCTTTTGTCGCACCCGATGAACCCGGGATGGACGACATTTTTATCCCGCCGCATGAAACGAACCATGCATTAAATGGAGACACCGTTATTGTCCGTGTGTCCACCAAAAGCTCAGGCCAGCGCCAGGAAGGAACCGTTGTGCGCATTCTTGAGCGCGGCCAGACAGAACTTGTCGGCACATACGTCGAAAGCAAACATTTCGGATTTGTCGTACCCGATGACAAACGGTTCGGCAGCGATATTTTTATTCCGAAAACAGCAAACGGCGGTGCTGTCGAAGGCCATAAAGTGATTGTCCATATTACCGCCTATCCGGAAGGCACGAAAAATGCGGAAGGCGAAATCATCAAAATTCTCGGCCATAAAAATGATCCCGGTGTCGATATCTTGTCGATTATCCATCAGTACGGGCTGCCCCAGGCATTTCCGGATGAAGTGCTCGAACAGGCAAACCGGGTGCCGGAAGAAATTGATGAGAACGAGATTGGCAGCCGCCGTGATTTGCGCGGGGAAATGATTGTAACGATTGACGGGGTCGATGCAAAAGACCTCGATGATGCCGTTACCGTGAAAAAACTGGCAAACGGCCATTACAAGCTCGGCGTCCATATCGCAGATGTTAGCCATTATGTACGGGAAGGATCACCGATTGACCGTGAAGCATTTGAACGCGGGACGAGCGTGTACCTTGTTGACCGCGTCATCCCGATGATCCCGCACCGTTTATCAAACGGCATCTGTTCCCTGAATCCGCAAGTCAACCGGTTTACGCTGTCATGCGAAATGGAAATTGATGAAACAGGCCACGTTGTCCATCATGAAATTTTTGAAAGCATCATCAAAACGACCGCGCGGATGACGTATGCGGACGTTAATAAAATCCTTGTCGACCGCGACGAAGCGCTTAGAAAACACTATGAGCCGCTCGTTCCAATGTTTGAACAAATGGCCGAACTCGCGGAGATTTTGCGCAAAAAAAGGATGGAGCGCGGCGCTATTGATTTTGATTTTAAAGAAGCAAAAGTCATTGTCGATGAAAAGGGCAAACCAACGGATGTTGTGTTGCGTGAGCGGTCGGTTGCAGAAAAGCTGATCGAGGAATTTATGCTTGCTGCCAACGAAACGGTTGCCGAACATTTTTACTGGCTGGACGTGCCGTTTATTTATCGGATCCACGAAGAGCCGAAAGCGGAGAAACTGCAGCGGTTCTTTGAATTTATTACCAACTTCGGCCTGATTGTGCGCGGCACAGCCAATTCAGTGCATCCGCGCGCGCTGCAGGAAATCATTGATACGGTTTCCGGGCGGCCTGAGGAAATGGTCGTGTCGACGGTCATGCTGCGGTCGATGCAGCAGGCGAAGTACGATCCGGAATGCATTGGCCACTTCGGCTTATCAACGAAATTTTACACGCATTTCACCTCGCCGATCCGTCGTTATCCGGACCTGATTGTCCACCGGTTGATCCGCGCTTATTTGATCAGCGGAAAATTGGATGAAAAGACAAAAGAAAAATGGAAAGCATTGCTGCCGGAAATTGCGGACCATGCCTCGAAAATGGAACGCCGGGCAGTAGAAGCTGAACGGGATACGGATGAGCTGAAAAAGGCCGAATTTATGGAAGACAAAATTGGGGAAGAGTTCGATGGGATTATCAGCTCGGTTACGAATTTCGGCATGTTTGTCGAACTGCCGAACACCATTGAAGGGCTTGTCCATGTCAGCTATATGACAGATGACTATTACCATTACAATGAGCGGCAATATGCCATGATCGGCGAGCGGACAGGAAATGTATTCCGCATTGGCGATGAAATCCGCGTCCGCGTGCTCAATGTGAACAAAGACGAACACAATATTGATTTTGAAATTGTCGGCATGAAAAACAACCGCCGCGAAAAAACGGAAGAACGCCCGAAAAAGATCGTCAAAGTGCGCGGCGCCCATTCTGCCCGGCCGCAAAAAACGCGCCATGCCGGCGAAGACTGGGCGACAAGGCCGCCGAAAAAGAAAAAGAAAAAAGCAAATCGAAGGTAACCGGATTTTTCCGGGAACCTTCACCGGAGGGGAAACGAAATGCCAAAAGGCGAAGGGAAAGTGCTGGCGCAAAATAAGAAAGCAAGCCACGATTATTTTATCGAAGAAACATATGAAGCAGGCATTGTCCTGCAGGGGACAGAAATCAAATCGATCCGGGCCGGCCGCGTAAATTTGCGCGACTCGTTTGCCCGTGTGGAAAAAGGGGAAGTCTTTGTCTACGGGATGCACATTAGCCCGTATGAGCAGGGGAACCGGTACAATCATGACCCGCTTCGCCCGCGGAAAATTTTGCTGCACAAGAAAGAAATTGACCGGCTGGCCGGTGTGACAAAAGAAAAGGGTTATGCTTTAATCCCACTCAAAATCTATATTAAAAATGGGTATGCAAAAGTGCTGCTCGGCGTCGCCCGCGGGAAAAAGAATTATGACAAGCGTGAATCCCTGAAGAAGAAAGAAGCCGCCCGCGAGATTGAACGTGCCTTTAAAGCACGCCAGCACTAGAAAAACAGGATGACGGCTCTTTGAGCGAAAAAAAGGGAAAGCGCCGGATTGAAGATTGCGCGCTTCCCTTAAGAAATGGCTTTTTCAATTGAGGGAAAGAGGGGTCTAACGGCTTTTGCCTTGCCATTGTTCCAACTGTTGCATTTGGCAAGTCTAAGACAACTTCTTTTCCATCCTCACCAGGGAGCCTGACTTCCATCTTATAAATTCTCCAGTTGCTGTTTTATTTTTTCCACTTCCGTCTGGCTCAGACCGGTTTTTTCTACAATTAATTGAAGATCCATACCCGCCAGCAACATTTTGATGGCAATTGGAATCGTTTGCAGCAATTCTTTTCTCTCTTCTTCTCTTCCTTCCTCTTTCCCCTTCTTATACCCGCGGTCAAAGTAAGAATTCGGCAGCTTTAATACTTGCTCTGCTTCGTCCGGATCCAGCATTTTAATGTTTTCCATTACTTCCGCCTCCTCTTTTTCGTTCAATTTTAAATAATAATC
>NZ_CALPDC010000046.1:0-22308 GCF_943193165.1 Weizmannia agrestimuris | reverse complement strand
GAAAACAGCATGTTGAAAATAAAAGATTACGAGTTTTGGTTTATCGTCGGAAGCCAGCATTTATACGGCAAAGAAACGCTGGATGCTGTAAAGGAAGATGCGGAAAAAATCATTAATGAAATCAATGCAAGCGGCAAGCTACCATACCCGATCGTATTTAAAACGGTTGCCACAACAGCCGACAGTATCACGCAGGTTATGAAAGAAGTCAACTATAACGACAATGTTGCCGGTGTCATCACCTGGATGCACACATTCTCGCCTGCGAAAAACTGGATCAGGGGAACGAAACTGTTGCAAAAACCTTTGCTTCATCTGGCTACACAATTTCTGGACCATATCCCGTGGGAAACGATCGACATGGATTACATGAACCTGCATCAAAGTGCTCATGGCGACCGGGAATACGGATTTATCAATGCGAGACTGAACAAAAATAACAAAATCGTTGTCGGCCACTGGAAAGATGAAAAGGTCCAAACCCAAATCGGGCAATGGATGGATGTTGCTGTTGCTTTCAATGAAAGCTTTAACATTAAAGTAGCGAGATTCGGCGACAACATGCGCAATGTCGCAGTCACGGACGGCGATAAAATCGAAGCACAAATTCAGTTCGGCTGGACGGTGGACTATTACGGCATTGGTGACCTTGTTGCGGAAATGAAAGAAGTCACTGATCAGGAAATAGAGGCCGTTTGTGCGGAATGCCAGGAAAAATATGAATTGGTGGTTGGAAACAATGACCCGGCCTATTTTGAAGACCATGTGAAAGAGCAAATCCGGATTGAAATTGCCTTGCGCAAATTCCTTGACCGTGGCGGGTACACAGCATTTACTACAAATTTTGAAGATTTGTGGGGCATGAAACAGCTTCCGGGGATGGCGGTCCAACGGCTGAATGCGGAAGGTTACGGTTTTGCCGGTGAAGGGGACTGGAAAACAGCCGCACTCGACCGGTTGGTGAAAATCATGGCACATAACGAAAAAACGGGCTTTATGGAAGATTATACGTACAATCTGGTAAAAGGCCATGAAGAAATACTGGGTTCCCACATGCTTGAAGTAGACCCGACTTTGGCAAGCGGCAAAATCAGGGTAGAAGTCCATCCATTAGGCATCGGGGACCGTGAAGACCCTGCACGGCTCGTCTTCGATGGCACGGATGGAGACGCTGTAAATCTTACGGTTTCTGATTTTGGTGACCAGTTTAAACTCGTTATGTATGAAGTGGATGGAAAAAAACCGGCTGAAGCAGCGCCGAAACTGCCTGTCGCACGCCAGCTTTGGACACCGAAACCAGGTTTTTATGAAGGGGTCCAAAAATGGATTGAAAACGGCGGCGGACATCATACTGTCCTGTCGTTCGCAGTCACTGCTGAGCAAATTGAAGATTTTGCGAAAATGGTTGGCCTTAAAACTGTAAAAATTTGAATTTAGCAGTAAACAAATAAAAAGATGCACTTCTTTAACAATTTGCCACAACGATTAGGGAGGCCGGAAAAAAATAATCCGCAGTACCGGTGTCCGGCAGAGCCAGGGCTAGGAAGAGGTAATGATTTTAAGACTTGGGAAGTGAAAAAAATGAATTTAATCGAAACTTCACAGGCAATTCAGCAGGGAAATGTTTCTCTCGGCATCGAACTGGGGTCAACCCGGATAAAGGCCGTACTTGTCACGGACGATTTTGAAACAATCGCATCCGGCGGCTATGTTTGGGAAAACAAATTTGAAAACGGCATCTGGACGTATTCGTTGGAAGAAGTGTGGGAAGGGATTCAAAGAAGCTATGCCCAAATTGCGGCGGACATCCAGGGGAAATACCATACCACTTTGACAAAAATCAGTGCCATCGGTGTAAGCGCTATGATGCACGGGTATTTGGCTTTCGCAGAAAACGGAGAGCTGCTCGTTCCTTTCCGGACATGGCGTAATAACATCACCGAACAAGCGGCGGATGAATTGACTGAACGATTTCAATTTAATATTCCGCAACGATGGAGCATTGCCCACCTTTACCAGGCGATTTTAAACCAGGAGCCCCATGTAAAGGATATTCGCTTTATCACCACGTTGGCCGGTTATGTACACTGGAAATTATCCGGAGAAAAGGTGTTAGGGATTGGCGATGCATCCGGTGTTTTTCCGGTGGATGAAGAGACAGGCACATATCGGAAAGATTTTCTTGATACGTTTGACCGGCTTGAAAATGTGGCGCCCTATCCATGGCATATCGGGAAAGTGCTGCCAAAAGTATTAAAAGCCGGCGAATATGCGGGTACTTTAACACCCGAAGGAGCGGCATTATTGGATGTAAACGGAAATCTTCAGGCAGGCAGTTTGATGGCTCCGCCTGAGGGGGATGCCGGAACCGGGATGGTGTGCACAAACAGTGTGCGCAAACGGACCGGAAATATATCCGTCGGCACCTCGGCATTTTCGATGATTGTGCTGGATCAGCCGCTTGAAAAAGTGTACCGGGATATTGATATTGTCACAACGCCGAGCGGGGCGCCCGTGGCGATGGTCCATATCAACAACTGCTCGTCTGACATTAATGCATGGGCAAACCTGTTTAAACAATTTGCTGAACGACTCGGTGTTGACTTGCCGGCGGATCGTTTATATGAAACTTTGTTTTTGGTGGCTGCAAAAGCGGATCCGGATGCAGGCGGCTTGCTCAATTACAGCTACTTGTCAGGCGAGAACATTACAAAAATGCCGGCCGGGCGCCCGCTGTTTGTCAGGAAACCGGACAGTGCCTTTACATTGGCCAATTTTGTCCAGGCCCAGTTGTATGCGGCATTTGCACCGCTTAAAATCGGGATGGATATTTTGAAGAATGAAGAAGGAATCAAAACGGATGTCCTGATTGCCCAGGGCGGCCTGTTTAAAACGCCGGTCATTGGCCAGCAAGTATTGGCGAATGCATTAAATACGCCGATTACGGTGATGAGCACTGCCGGTGAAGGCGGCGCCTGGGGGATGGCCGTGCTCGCGGTTTATGCAAAATCCGGAAACGGGAAGCAAAGCCTGGAAGACTTTTTGGACCAAAACGTGTTCACCCATCCCGAAAGCATGACGCTAAGCCCGGAACCTGAAGGCGTTTCAGGGTACGAAGCCTTTATAAAAAGATATGAGGCAGGCTTGCCGGTTGAGTCGATGGCTGTAAAGTCGATTTTTTAAAGGAAACGGAAAATCGTTAAAACAGCTGCATGGACACACCACAGGCTTTCCGGTATAACCCTTGGTTGCTCCATTTTCCATGCACGCATTCCATGCACGCAGCATCCGGCAAACGCCCGGTTCATATCCCAACGGGGACGGCGCTAGGCAAATGCATAAATTTTTGGGAGCCATGCAGTCCGGCCCGCCAGTAAACACAGATGATAAATCCGGCATTTTCCATGAAAACTGCCGGATTTTTTTTCATACATGTTAAAATAGAAGGTGTATTTAGTTGAAAACAAGGCAGGTGTCCGTTTTGTTTCCATTTTTCCACCGAAAAAGAAAGGAAGAGCATATTTTTGCGCCAACGGGGGGAGAGGTGACGCCAATTGAGGAAGTGCCCGATCCCATCTTTTCCGAAAAAATGATTGGGGACGGCGTGGCAATCAGGCCGATTGAGGGCCGGGTCGTTTCCCCGTTTGACGGCGAGGTGATCCAGATATTTCCGACAAAGCATGCGATCGGGTTGCGCGGCGAATCAGGGCTGGAAGTTTTGATTCATATCGGACTGGAAACGGTTTCACTCGACGGGAAGGGGTTTGAAACGGTTGTGCAGGCCGGGGACAAAGTGGAAAAAGGCGACCCGCTGATTCGTTTTAACCTGGAATTTATCAAAGCCAATGCAGCGGATACGATTACAGCAATCATTATTACAAATGGGGAGCTTGTAAAATCGCTCGAAAAAAGTACCGGGGTTGAGGCAGTTGCCGGGCAGACGGAAATCATGCGGGCTTGTCTGTGAAACCAAAAAACAGGCTTGAAGCAAGTGATGGGGAAGGGTGGCACGAGCCGGGGTACCTTGCACCAGAAAAAGAAAAACAGGCTTGTGTGCAAGCCTGTTTCTTACTTATATGGTTCGCATGCGTATCCGTCCTTGTCGCCGTCCATATAGGAACGGTAGGCAGGGTTTGAACGCGGCACGCCGTTTGGATATTTTTTGCGCAGTTCCGTACAGTTTTGGAAACTGCTGCTCCCGTTGCTGGAACGGCTCTCCCCGCCGGAAGCATTGGAGTTGGATGCGGAACTGCCTTTTTCGCACCCGTTAAAACCGCGGTCTGTTGCATACCCGGGTTGCGACCAGACCCTGAGTTTTTCGTTTTTAGCCCGCTGTTCGGCTTTTTTGAAAGTGTCCAAATATTGATAGGGCGGTTCATACACATAGGCCACGCGCGCGTACCCTTCTTTCAGCAGCTTTTCCTGCACGGACTTGCCGTTTACGAATACATAAGCGAGGAGCCGCCCGTATTTGTCGCGTTTGGCCCCGTGATCAAATTCGATCGTCAGTTTGCCACTTGAAACGAGCTGCTTGTTCCGGTAATAGGCTGCTTTTGCATACGGCTGCACACACATATTCGGTTTTTTTGATTCCGGCGTGTCAACGAGCAAATAGCGGACCGTCTCTTCTTTTCCATTATTATAAATTTTAATCGTGTCTCCATCGGTTACATCGGCGAGTTTAACAGCAATTTGCTTGCCTGTCGTTTGCCGGTTTTCTCCTGGCCCGGTATTTGTTTGTTGCGCTGTTTTTTGTTCTGTACTCGTTTTTGTGCTGTTTTGATGCGGTTCACACCCTGCAACGGCGAGCATCATAGCCAAAAAGAGCGTGAACCAGCTTGCTGTTTTTGTCTTCATTTCCCCTTCTCCTTGCTTTTAAAAAATGTATATAAAATGAACAAAATATCGCAGCTCTGTTGCCAAGTCATCATGCAAATTGGTGCTCGAGCTTGTTGTAAAAACTTAAGTTCATTTTATATAGCTCCATTATTTTACCATTTTAAGCGGGTTTCTTTAAGCCATCCATTTGACAATAATACCGCCTGGGGTATATGATGGGGGTTGTAACCGAACTTCGGGCAGGAGGTCATCCGTATAAATGTATATTGTTTTGCTCGTTCTTGCGCTCATTCTCGCGAAAACCGGCTATACACGTTACGTTCCCGTTCGCGGTGCTGTGCGGGCGGATTTAAGAAAAGATGTGCTTGAACATAAAGTGGTGGTCGATGTGAGGGATTACCAGCATGTGGGAAGCGGTACCGCGGATGCCATTGTGATTCCGACGGCTTATTTAAAGCGGTTTTCCGGCGAAATTCCAAAAGGCAGTCTTCACCTTATTGTTTCCAGCCGGCTTGAAGCCAATTTCAGCATCCGTTTATTACGCAGAAAAGGATTTCATATTTATTCTTATACGATCTTGGAACCGGGGAGGGAAAAAGGTGGAATACGATGCGAAAATCAAAAACCGTGTCAAAAGAATCGAAGGGCAATTGCGGGGAGTACTGCGGATGATGGAAGAAAAGGACAATTGCAAAGAGGTCATTGCCCAGTTGTCTGCCGCCCGGACGGCAATTGACCGCACGATCGGCGTCATTGTCAGTGCCAATCTGGTGGAATGTGTGAAAAATGCCGAACAAAACGGGGAAGACGCGGGAAGCCTTGTAAAAGAAGCGGTCAACCTGCTTGTGAAAAGCCGCTGACACCGGTCTTTTCGCAGAATCGCCGCTGGGGCAAGGCCCGCACTTTTCGCAAAAAGCGGGGGATTTTGTTTTACGAGGGAGGAATTTTGATGAAAGAAATTTCTGCGATGGAAGTCGAGGAAAAACTGAACAAGGGTGAAAAACTCAATATTATCGATGTGCGCGAAACGGAGGAAGTGGCGGAAGGAAAAATTCCGGGCGCGCTGCATATTCCGCTCGGTTTGCTGGGATTCCGCCTAGAGGATCTTGACCGTTCCAAAAACTATATTGTCGTTTGCCATTCCGGCGGGCGGAGCTATATGGCATGCCAGTTTCTCGAAAGCCAGGGTTTTGATGTCACAAACCTGGAAGGCGGCATGATGGCGTGGAGCGGCGAAATCGAATGAAAAATTTTCCTCTTGATCTTGCGGCGCATAAAGCGTAGTATAAGAGTACAAGCTGCGTTGTACGTAATATTAATAAAGTTTTAACCTTTAAACTGTTATAGGGAGTTTAACATTATTGCGGGAATGCCGAGCCTTTTGCCGTTTGGCAGGGAGGATGGCAGGAACGCTTTTGCGGACACCCACTTTGAGGAGTGTGGTTCTAAAACTTTCTTAGTTTGATTACGGCAACTGCGGCACATACATAATCTGTTAAACCCCGTCCTTCTTAGAAGGGCGGGGTTTTTCACAATCAAGAACCTAGACCGAAGGCATTAGCTGAGCCTGTTAACCCTGCGGCCCGGATGCAGTGCCCGGCCCATTTTTTCGCGCGGTATAAAGAGCCCGCTCTGTCCGTTTGTGTTAGCCCTCGATATTACTGGGTGTATAATAAAACTAACAATGTTTTGACATGCAGGAGTGGGAAAATGTGAACCAAATGAAATACATTGAGCCTGCCGTGATGTTTTTTACCATGATCGTCTATGTCGCTGTAGCCGTACTGATTGGCGTTGTGGCCGGGACCACGGTCGGTTTGTTTTTGAAAGCTTTAAATTTTTTGAGCGGAAAAACAGGTGCGCTGCCCGTGCCTTATAAGATGCTGCTGCTTCCAGTTGGCGGCCTATTGAACGGCCTGTTGCTGTATAAAATGAAATCAGGGGCGCCTTCTTCCATTGCTGCTGTGCATTCCGAAGGGGAACCGCCCTTTGACAGAAGCTTCCCGGCCAAGTATCTGGCGGCCCTCATTACACTTGTATCCGGCGGTTCGGCTGGAAAATTCGGGCCGAGCGCTCACTTTGCCGGTTCGCTTGCCACATGGATCGGGAAAGTTTTTCATATTCAGCCGTTTCTTCGGGCCCAGCTGATCGTATGCGGAATCAGTGCTGCTTTTGCCAGTCTGTTTGGCGCGCCCGTTACAGCAGCCGTGTTTGGTTTGGAAGTACTGGCTATCGGGTCAATCCGGCACCAGTTTCTTTTCCCTTCGGCGGTTTCCGGCATAGCTGCTTTTGAAGTTAATAAAAGGCTGTTGCATACGCCTTATGAATATTTCACGATCCATGCCATGCCGTCTTTTTCTGTTCTGCTGCTTTTAAAAGTGGCAGCCCTTGGCATGATTTGCGGCCTGGCTGGATGGCTGTTTGTTGAATCTATTGAACAGGGGGGTCGCTTATTTTCAGTTGTCCGGGAAAAATTGCATCTTCCTTTCTTCCTGATGCCCTGTGTTGGCGGCATGCTCATCGCAGTTGCATTATTGATTTTTCCTGCCGACTTTTTAGGACTGAGCTTGCCGCTTTTGGACAAAGCGATGCACGGGGGACATGTCGGATTTTTCGCATTTCTGTGGAAAATTCTGTTTGTGGCGGTTACGCTTGGTTCCGGCTTTTACGGAGGAACATTCACCCCGCAGCTCGTCATCGGGTCTGCTGCCGGGAATGCATTTGCCGGTTTGCTCGGGATGAACCCTGTATTAGGAGCGGCTGCGGGTATGCTGGCGGTGGTTTCGGCTGCATCCAATACGCCGGTTTCCGCTGTGCTGCTTGGATATGAGCTGTACGGGCATGTTACGGGGATGTATATGTTGGCCGCCTGTATTGCCGGGTATTTGATCATCGGGCACCGCAGCGTTTATCGCGACCAGCTTGTGTACGATCCAAAGTCTTTATGGGTGCAGCTGGAACCGGGAGTCGAACTGAGGAAAGAATCTATCCGCCTTTCAAGCGGTACTTCAAATCAGACTGGACGGTTCCATCTTCCGTGGTAGTGGGAAAAGCCGTTTATGATCAGGCTTATGTTAAGCATTCCTGTTAAAAATGGATCTATCTTAGCATTGGGCGGGCCGCTCTACGTAAAGGAAGTCGGTCAGAAGATGTGCCTATCTTACATAGAGGTGCTCTAAGTAAAGGAAGCCCGGCCAAAAGCGTGCCTATCTTAACATAGAGGCGTTCTACGTAAAGGAAGGCCGCTCAAAAGTGTGCTTATCTTAACGTAGAGGTTTTCTACGTAAAGAAAGGCCTTCAAATTTTGCGTCTATCTTAACATAGGGGCGTTCTACGTAAAGGAAGGCCGCCCAAAAGTGTGCTTATCTTAACGTAGAGGCTTTCTACGTTAAGAAAGGCCTTCAAATTTTGCGTCTATCTTAACATAGAGGTGTTCTAAGTAAAGGAAGGCCGGCAAAATCTGCGTCTATCTTAACATAGGGCCGCTCTAAGTAAAGGAAGCCGGTCAGAAGATGTGCCTATCTTAACGTAGGGGCGTTCTATGTAAAGGAAGACCGGCAAAAAGCGAGTCTAACTTAACGTAGAGGCGCTCTAAGTAAAGGAAGCCCGGCAAAGAACGTGCCTATCTTAACATAGAGGCGCTCTAAGTAAAGGAAGCCCGGCAAAAAATGTGTCTAACTTAACGTAGAGGCGCTCTATGTAAAGGAAGGCCTTCAAATTTTGCGTCTAACTTAACATAGGGGCGTTCTAAGTAAAGGAAGACCGGCCGAAAGCGAGTCTATCTTAACATAGAGGTGCTCTAAGTAAAGGAAGGCCACCCAAAAGCGTGCCTAACTTAACGTAGGGGCGTTCTATGTAAAGGAAGACCGGCCAAAAGCGTGCCTATCTTAACATAGAGGCGTTCTACGTAAAGGAAGGCCGGCAAAATCTGCGTCTATCTTAACATAGGGCCGCTCTATGTAAAGGAAGGTCGCCCAAAAGTGTGTCTACCTTAACGTAGGAGTATTCTAAGTAAAGAAGGGCCGCTCTAACTAAAAAAAGGACGCTGAAATGCGCGTCTGTCTTAACATATTCCTGTGTAAAAGAAGCGTGCCAAAATCGCGCCAATCTTAATGTTGGGCCGTTCTGAGTAAAGGAACTTTGCGGACCGGGCCGATTTTTTTGCAAGAAGCGTTCAAAAAACCGTTGAGAATCGTCTCAACGGTTTTTTGCGGCAGCCTTCTCGCTTTACTCGGTTTCCCCGAGTCCGGTAACTTTGTTAATTACATTTTGGATTGTATCAGCCAGCCCTTCTTCCTCTTCGCTGCCGGTATTTTGCGACTGAACATTTCCTTCGAGCTGATTATTGTACGAGTAAGTATTGGATTTGTAACTTTTTTCTTCTTCCATTTTTATCACCTCCAAAACATAGGGTGTGTTAATCGGAAGTTTTTAAACCAATCTAAGGCTTCCCCTTTTTTCTATAGACGGAACTTGTATTCACTCAAAATACGCAGACCATTCCATCCTTGCTCCAATCGACTCTGCTCCGAAAAATTGCGCCAACTGCTTTTCATCCTTTTGTGGTTGCTTTTATCATGACATGGACCTCTCTGTTCAATGACAAAGTGAATAAAAAAAGAAGCGTAATGATACGCTTCAGAATGGAGGCTATTAGGTGGAGACGAAACTTTTTTCTCTCTCGTTTGTTGATTCTGCTTAATATCCGGAGCCACCCATATAAAACGCTCCTACAATAATAAGCAGGATGAAGAGAACGACAATCAGGGCAAAAGATGAGCCCATGCTGTAACCGCCATCTGTCATTGACTTTCACCTCCTTTCCTTAATATATCTTGCATTTTAAAATATGCTGTTTCGAAGAAAGGTGTAATGGACAAACGTGAAAGGGATGAAGAAAAGGCGAAGTGGTTATTGTTTCTGGCACTACCAAAAATGCCGGCGTGGAAAAGGACAATTGTGATAAACCACTTCATTTTTCCTGATCGGTTTCATAATATGCCTTGGAACTGTAACGACATTTGTACGGTTCACTTCCACAAGTGGATGGATGATTGGCTGGAAACGCGGGACAACACGATTACGAACTACATATCTTGGTGTAGCAACCATTGGTCTGCAATGCAATTTACACACCTCCTCATCATGAACTCTCTACATTAAATGAAGGAATAGCTGGATAGGAATGGACAAACATCTTAATGAAAAAGAAATATACGTTTAGGGATGTATGGAAGGACAGAGACAGGGGACATTCCATCCGGACAAGCAGCAAGAGCAGTTAACACGCATAGAGCATGAAGGAATGATGTACTATAATGGGTGAAAAAATGGTTTTTTCATCACCATTGAAATTCTAATCATAATGGCTCTCTTTTTTTAATCCTGGCTTGTTAACGAACTGGTGACGGGAATGCGCTAACAACGGCAACTCACACCAAAAATCACCCGGCTGAAAACGAAAAAACCTTGATGCATCCGCGATACATCAAGGTTTTTAGAGTCGGGAAGACAGGATTTGAACCTGCGACCCCTACGTCCCGAACGTAGTGCTCTACCAAGCTGAGCTACTTCCCGGTTATTTTATTTTTGCTTGCCAGCTCCTTAGCTCTTGCTGACAAATATTATTCTACGACAATAAATTTCGTTTGTCAAAGCCTTTTTTTATTTTTTTTAAAGAAATTTTTTCGGTCTGGTTTCGAGACGGCAGCCATTCCTTTTTCAACTGGAAAATAAGAAGGTTTGGCGGCTTGGAAAAAACTTAGAGGTATGGTTTTTCCAGGAAAAAGGAATATCGCCGGGAATCACCGCCGCCGGCATGATGTCGACTCCCGTATTTTCCAGCGAAGCTAGCATTGCTTCTTTCATCGGCATTTCTTTATGTTCGATGAAGCGGTCCATTGAAAATAATGCAGCTAACGCCGGGCAATCCTGAAACTGAAAGGCCATAAAAATCATGCTTTTAAAATGGCCTTCATTTTCATCACCTTCAGCTTTATCATTCGCCATGAGCGGGTTGCGCTGCCTTTTACAAACAGGCAGGGGGAAAGGCGGGAGGGTTCAGGAATAAGGGAAGGTGCTTAGGGTGGAACGTTTTTTCAAAAATGCTAAGGGAATAAAAACAAAAAAACGGCCATAGCAGGGATAAGCGCGCCATTCGCGTTTCACTCTGTCGAAATTTGACTGCAGCAAGATGTAGAAAAAAATGGATAAACAATTAAGATTTTGTAGAGTATGGTAAAATTGTGGATATTCATGTATACTGAATCATATATGTTTGGTAGTTTTTGCGGATGATGTCGGAAGATGGCAGCGAATGAAAAATACGGTGAGCCTTTGAGCAGGGGAGAGAGATATGCGCGGCAGGAAATTAAATTTCAAGGGAAAAGTTGTGTTGGCGCTCTTATTTACGTTGATTGTTGTTGTTTTGGCCGGACTCGTTGGCAAAGGGGAAAAGATGTCAGCGAAAGACAAAGGAAAAGATGCACATGCTGTCTCACTGCGCACTTTATCTTTTTCGCCTGCGCCGATGACAGCGTTTGCGGGTTCTCCTTTGTACAAATCGATGATCGGGCAACAGCGGCAGAAAAAAGAAGCGGAGAGACAAAAAGAAGTTGCGAAGCAAAACGAGAAAGATCTGAAAGAAAATGCCATTTACTTAACATTTGATGACGGCCCGTCGAGTGCGGCCAACCAGTTATTGGATCTGTTGGAAACTTATCAGATGAAAGCTACCTTTTTCATGCTCGGGCCGAGGATGAAAGAGCATCCGGCAGTCGTAAAACGCATGCTAAAAGATGGAAACGGGCTTGCACTGCACGGGATCACACATAAAGCAAGAACAATTTACAGCAGTACGTCCGCGCCATTAAACGAAATGGCTGAGGATCAAAGAATATTGGAAAACGTGGCGGGTGTAAAATCTTATATGGTGCGCCTCCCGTATGGAAGTATTCCGTATTTAACAGATGAAATGCGCGATTTACTGGATAAAAATGGGTTCCATATTTGGGATTGGAATGTGGACAGCAGTGACTGGGAATTAAAAAATGGACGCTATGTCCAGTATACGATTCAGCAAATCCGGCAAAAAAAACAAGCGGGGGAAACGCCGGTCATCCTTTTGCATGACAAACCGGAAACCGTTAAATATTTGCCGAAGTTGCTAAAGTTTATCAAAAAGCAGGGCTATAAAACAAAAGTGTTGACCAATGAAACGCCCCCGGTAACGTTTCCGTGTGAAGGCCGCTGTCACCCAATCCACCATCCAGTTGAAACGGGGAGAAGATGAGGGTGAAAAGATTTATTGTATTGGGAATGATGTTGCCGGGGCTTCTTTTGCTTCTTGCCGGCTGCCATTCAGACAAAAAACAAGCGGACAGCATATACGAAAAATTAAAGAAATCCGCCTCGTATGAAAAAGATTTTGTTGCGAACCAGGAGAAGCTGGACGAATACAAAGAAAAAGTGGCATCCATTTATGCTGATCTAAACCAGCTTGAACTGAATGACGAAAACCGCCCGGAAGTGAAGCAGAAATTAAAAACTGCGGACAGCTATACCGAAAAGCAGCAGAAAGAGCTGCGGGAATCCAAAAAGAATTTTCAAAAGGCATATGAACAATCGGCATCTATAAAAGAGAACGTGGAGCAAATTAAAGATAGCGGGCAGCGGAAACAGGCGCAGAAGCTGCTTACCATCATGGATGAGCGCAAAAAATATATGAACACTTTTTTTGGTGATTATAAAAAACAATTGGCATTACAAGGCAACTTTTATGAAAATCTGGAAAAGTTCAGCCCGGACGAGTTAGATAATCAAATAAAAAAAATAAATGAATACAATGGGGAAATGGAACAAACGATTCGCCAATTCAACCAGGATACGAAACGGTATAACCGCGAAAAAGACAAGTATTTTAAAAAAGCAGGGCTTTATTAAATTGGGCGTTTTTTTAAAGAGGCCCGGGACCGGCATTATGCCGGGAACCGGGCTTCTTTTTTTGGGACAGGAAAACGGCTGGAAAATTGGGTGATACGATGAGATTGGCAACCCGGTCAGGCGTAGTGCCATATTGCTCATACAGTGCCGTCATGCCTTGTGATGTATTTTTATCCGTGATCGTTTCCAGCAATTCCGTGTTAATGGTCGCCGGATAAATTGTCGCAGTCCGGATGTTGGTCCCTTCCTGTGCGGATTCCATGCGCAATACTTCCATTAAATCGCGTACCGCCCATTTCGTTGCGCCGTAAACTGCCCCGCCCGGGTAAGCTTTAAGCCCGGCTACGGAAGAAGTTGTAATGATATGCCCTGATTTTTGCGCGATAAACGTTGGCAATACTGCCGCAATCCCGTTTAAAACCCCTTTAATGTTAATGCCGATCATGCTGTTCCATTCGTCCGTTTTTAATGCGGAAAGCGGGGAATCCGGCATAATGCCGGCGTTCAGGAAAATCACATCTACACCGCCGAAAGCATCTTTGGCAAGCCGGACAAGATCCCGGGAATCTTCCGGTTTGGTCACATCTGTTACCCGGTAAACCGCCTGGTCGCCATTCGATTTGATGAAACCCTATTCAGATGTATTTGAAAGCCATATTGAAAACAGCGTTGAGTCCTGGAGTAAGCCGTGAAACTACCGTATTCACGCAATATTTTTCTTGTGTAAACAGTAAAATGCACAATTTCTGCACAAATGCCGGGTATCTTTAAAAGAAAGGATAAGCGACAAGGGGGACGTAAGATCATGAAAAAAGTATTAGCAGGCATTTTTTCTCTCGCAATTCTCTTTTCTTTAGGGGCATGCGGCAACAGTGAAACAAAATCTGCGGATAGCAAAAGCGCGGATTCCCATTCACACATGGAAATGAATCATTCCGGCTCGAGCGAAGTACCAAAAGGAATGAAAAAAGAAAGCAACCCAAAATATAAAACAGGCAGCCAGGTTGTCATCCACGCTGACCATATGGAAGGGATGAATGGCGCGAAAGCAACTGTAAAAGCTGCATACGCCACAACCGTTTATGCGGTGAATTATAAGCCCGTAACAGGCGGAGCTGAAGTAAAAAACCATAAATGGGTTGTTCAGGAAGAAATTAAAGGGGCGGGGAATAAAGCGTTAAAGCCAGGAACAAAAGTGACATTGGAAGCAAATCATATGGAAGGCATGAAAGGGGCATCTGCTGAAATTGTTTCGTCAAAGAAAACAACAGTCTATATGGTGGATTACACGCCGGCGAATGGCGGAGAAAAGGTAACCAATCATAAATGGGTAACAGAAGATGAACTTTCCGCCAAGTAATTTTAAATAGGATTAAAAGGGGCTCTTCAGGCAGCCCCTTTTTTGCCGTGTTCAACGTTAAATTTCATTTTTCACCATACCCACTTATATCCAACGCCCCAAACCGTCTGCAAATGGCTGTCAACCGGGAATCCCGCATTTCTTAATTTATCCCGTACATTGCGGATATGAGAGTCAATGGTCCGGTCTTCTGTTTCCACTTCATATCCCCAGATAGAAGTTAATAATTGCTCGCGGGAGAAAACCTGATTCGGATGCTGCAGAAACAGCCCAAGCATCGCAAACTCTTTCGGTGTCACGCTGACAGGCTGATTCTGGCAGAATACTTGAAAAGATACCGGATCCCATTTTAATCCGTTTTTTTCAATGGTTTCATTCTGATTTTGGTTGGAACGCCGTAAGACTGCATCAATTCTGGCGAGAAGTTCTTTTTCGTCAAAAGGTTTGGATATATAATCATCAGCACCGATTTTCAGCCCTTTGACAACATCCGGTTTATCTGTACGCGCCGTTAGCATGATCACCGGCACCTGGCTCATTTTCCGGATCTGTCTGCAAACTTCCCAGCCGTCCGTTTCCGGCATCATGATATCCAGAAGAATAAGATCGTAAGTTTCCTCCTGAATATACCTGATTGCCTCCGGTCCCCGTGTTACCTTGTCGCAGGCATATCCTGCCGGTTCCAAATACAACGCAAGCAAATCCAGCATCCTTTCTTCATCATCTACGAGCAGCAGCTTCTTCAATGATATCTCCTCCTTGAAACCGGATTTCCATAGTGGTCCCAATACCTTCCCGGCTGTCAGCGTGAATATGCCAATTGTGAGCCTCTACAATTTCTTTTACAATCGCAAGGCCTAACCCCGTACCGCCGAAAGACCTTGATCTGGACTTATCAACCCGGTAAAATCTTTCAAAAATATAGGGAAGATCCTCTTCGGGTATCCCTTTTCCATGATCCTGCACAATGAGTTTCCATGCTCCATCTGCTTTTTTTACGGTAAGAAAGATATTCGTATGTGGCTCTGAATATTTATAAGCGTTATCCAGCAGGTTGATGACGACTTGTTCAAAACGGACCGGGTCTGCAATCAGCTGGATGGAAGGATGACACTTCACTGTCAGGATGATCCTTTTGTTTTGGAAAGCCGGGCTTAATTTATGTTCAATTTGCTTTAGCATTTGAAACAGCGGGAAGTTTTGCTTTTGGATTTGAAATGAATTCCGGTCCATTTTCGCCAAATCAAACAGATTTTGAATCATATCTGACAATTTCGCGGCTTCTTCATAAATAATATTTAAATAGGTTTCGTTATCCGCACAGTTGTTTTTCCGCGCAATATCTGCATAACCTTTGATGTAAGTTAATGGCGTGCGGAGTTCATGAGAAATGGAAGCCAAAAATTCGCTTCTTTCCTCGCGAAGATGGTTCCACTCGCGGGCCAACGTGCGGATCGATTCAGCAAGCTGTCCGAGTTCATCTTTACTGTAAACCGGGATTTCAACAGATAAGTCACCTTTCGCAATTTTCTTTGTCGCTACTTTCATATTAATCAGCGGCCTCGCCAGAATGCGGGATAAAAGGATGATCAAAATCAGCGTAATGCCGAATGCGAGAAGGCCGGCGATCCAGAAGTGGTGGTTCATTTGTGAGATCAGCTGCTGAACTTGTTTTGTATCCTTAAACATGTAGACATAGCCGTTTTTAAACGGGCTGACGGATGCAATGTACTTTTCATCTTCCCAATGCTTTTCTATGATTTTTCCCTTGTGTGTGATTTTGCCAACGGGCTTTGAAATGATGTTTCGCATTCCCCGGTCGAGCGGGCGTGAAGCAATGATGGATTTTTTATTGCCATTTAATACAATCACGATGAGATCGGATTTGGATTCCAATACAGCAACACGGTGGATGGAATCCGGGTCATTGTATTGTTCCAGCACATCCCGGTGGCTGTTGCTTCTCACTAAAAGCGAATTGAATTCATCTTTTACACGCTCTTTGACTATATTTTGGTGCAAAAAGTAAATCACGAATCCTTCCAAATCAATCATAATCACAAAGAAAATCAAGCCAATTTTAAAAGAAATATGATTTAAATGCTTCAGCTTCGTCACCCCCGCCCGTTTGGAATTCTCTGCAAAAAATTAACTTGCTTTTGAGGATGTGTTGACCCGGACATAGGTTTGCCCGTCTTTTCCCGGTATGACAGTCACTTTTTCCCCAATATTATAGCACCGGTAATATTTCATATTATGTGGCGTAATCACCTTCATCACGCTTCCATCCGCCAACTTGATTTTCGATTTACAGCGGCTCACGCCTTTGATGTCCGCAGTGCAGTCTGTATCCGTCAGTACTTTTCCGGTTGTTTTTGTGCCGAGCTTTCCGGATACTAAGTTGACAGCATAGAGATTATTTTTGCCGTTTTGCTGGACGTTGATTTTGGCTTCCACTTGTTTTTCGCTCAGCCCGGGGTCTTTGTTAGGGCTGGCATCTTTCCCCTGGCTGGTTTTGCTTTGGCAGCTTGCAAGAATGAGTATGCAACTCAAAATGGCTGCCAATCCTGCCAATCTTTTGCTCATGCTTTTCATCTCCTGTAACTTTATAATTTGCCGTCTGCAAAAAATGATCAAAGATAGTATAAATCATAAATTTGAAGAAAGTATGCATATTCGTGTGCTTTTATAAAAGATATAAGGGGTTGTGAACAAAACGTGAAGAGGGGGCGTTCCTCGAAAATCTCCACATTTTCTGCACAAGAAAATTTTACGATTGATACAAAGAAGGGGGAAGTACAAATGGAATGGTTAAATGCTTTGCTGTTTCTTGCATGCCCGCTCATGATGATCTTCATGATGTTAGGGGGACATGGCCATGGAGGCGGGCACGGAAAAAAAGCCCATCTGGAACATAGCCATGGGATGCATAAGAGGATTCAGAAGTTGGAAGAGGAAAATCAAAGATTGAAAAAAAGGCTGGATGCATTTGATAAATATGATCAGAAGAAAACATCATGAAGATAAAGTGGCAGGAGAAAAATGATCCTGCCTTTTTAGTTAAGCGAGGAATGCAGGAAATACAGCCATGACCATTGTCAAAAATGCGCCGAAGCATGCTTGCGCTGTGCGGAAGCTTGCCGGAAAATGGCCTGACACAAAGCCGGTTCCCTTATCAAAAAGGGAACCGGTTTTTGGCAAAATCAATAAAACGGGAATGATGTGTTTAAGTTTAAGCGAACGGAAGAAAATAAAAATTGGATCGCCGGTTTAAATCAAGGTAAAAACAAATTTTTCTCATGGCGCTCCTAACATCATGAAATGGATGGCCGGCAGAAAACAATTCGATGTATTTGTTTTATATTTCTTGGTCTCCGGAACAATGCGGCAGGAAATTTAATATCAAAATAAAAAAGCAAGGATCCCAGCCATAAACTGAAATCCTTGCTTTTTGTGATGCGGATGAAGGGACTTGAACCCATACGGTGTTTCCACCACTAGAACCTGAATCTAGCGCGTCTGCCGATTCCGCCACATCCGCATTGTTTTGTTTTTGTTCGCCTCATCAGCGACAAATTTATTATATAATGCCCGGTAGAAAAAAGCAATACCTTTTTTAAAATTTTTTTGGATCCCTGGAAAGCTTGTTAAAAAAGGAGCCGTGCATGCACGGCTCCTTTTTGGGAAATAGTTTACGCAGCCATTTCAACGCTTTTTTGTCTGTCTCTTGTAAAAGCACTCACGGCAAAGGTTACAATCAAGTTCAAAACCATGGCGATGATCCCGGTATTTAAGTCTTTGACTGCTTGCGGCATAAACGGCAACAGCGTCGCAACCGTCTGATTCGTGATCGTCACATAGGAAACGACAAGTTCGCCCGCAACAATTCCAGCAAATGCGCCTGCTTTTGAAATCGGGTTATTTTTCATAAAGCTGAATACGATCGCCGGGAAAAATTGCGTAACCATGCTGTACCCCATCAACAGCAGGGCAACAATGGTTTGCCCGCCGTTAAATGTGAAGTAGAGGGCAATTAAAGATACGACCGGAACCAAATATTTGGCAACATTGGCCACTTGTGTTTCATTGGCGGTCGGTTTAAATACTTTAAACAAGTTTTTCGAAATCATTGTGGATGCGCTCATCAACAGCAGCGACCCCGGTACCAGCGCACATAACAGACCGGCAGCGCCGATGACACCGACAAACCAGTGCGGAAAGCTTTTAATAGAAAGAACCAGCAGCGCATTATCCGTTGCTGCTCCTTCAAGTGCAGGCTTTACAGTCAGAATCGCTGCAAAACCGGCAAAGAAAACGAACAGCAGGATCAACTGATACAGCGGAAAAATCACCGCATTGCGGCGGAATGTCTTTTCATTTTTCGCCGTAAAGGAAGCGGCAAAAGAATGCGGCCACGTGTAAAAACCAAGTGCCGTCAACAAAACGGTCGAAATGAACCAATACACGCTCATCCCTTGGTGCGGGAGCGCAAGAAAGCCGGGTTTTGCCTGGTCAATGGCATGAAACATATCTGAAAAGCCGCCAAAATAATGAACAGGGAGATAAATTCCGAGAAAAACGACGACGGCCAAAACCAATGCATCTTTCATGACGGATGTCCAGGCTGTTCCGTGTACGCCTGAAATCGTGGTGTAAATGGTTACCGCAATCACGCCGATCCAGATGGCGACGCCGGAAGAAATCGAGCCGTAAGAAGCAATGCTGACGATACTGCCGAGCCCTTTTAACTGCAAAACAAGGTACGGGATCATGGCAATGATGCCGATAATCGAAACAAGGACACCGAGTTCGGGACTATTGTATTTTTTCGCGAAAAAGTCGGATTGGGACAACAGCTTATGTTCTTTTGCATAACGCCAAATGGCCGGAAGCAGCCAATAGGAAAGAACATAAGCCAATGAGCCGTACCAGAGTATATAAAGCGTCGGCCCCCCTTTGCCGTAAGCCCATCCGCTGCCGCCGAGAAAAGTGAAAGTCGTGTAAATTTCACCGGCGCTTAGCAAGAATACAAACAATGTTCCAAAACTTCTGCCGCCGGTTGCCCACTGTTCAAGGTTCATTTGCTTGCCCCGGCGCGCCCGGATGCCGAGATAGAGTGACACCAGCAAAAAGATGAGGATAACAAGAAGTGCGCTGTTCATTCGGCATCCCCCCTTTGGTTTTTCGGATCGGTTTTATAGATAATGAACATTACAACCGTCGATAAAACAACCCACAACACGGTCCAGAACATGATAAAAGGCATTCCGAGAATCATCGGATTGGTACGGTTTGCAAAAAACATGCCAATGATTAAAGCAAGAAATGGGAGTGATGCAAGGACGAATTTCATTTGAAAACCTCACTTTTTTTAGTGTAAAAGGCCAACCGGTGAAAAAGCGGCTGATCCTTTTCAGGCAGTTAACGTCAGGCTGGCGGAGACGAACGCTTTCACCCCGTAAGGCAATACATCCTCATCCACAGTAAAGCGGGCGTGATGGTGGGGATAAACGATGCCTTTGTCCGCATTTCCGGCTCCAATAAAAAAGAATGTGCCGGGTGCCTTTTGCTGGAATCCGGAAAAATCTTCCCCGCCCATGGTTGGAACGCCGTCTTGAATGGCATCTTCACCAAACGTCTCAACCAGTACTTCACGCAGCTTTGCCGTGACTTCCGGATCGTTAATAACGGGACGATAACCTTTCACGTATTGAAAATCATAAGTCGCCCCGTGCGCTTCTGTTACGCCTTTCACGACGCGTTCCATCAGCCGGATCACTTCTTCCTGCAACGCCGGCTTAAACGTCCGGACGGTGCCGCTGATGAAAACCGAACCGGGAATGACGTTATGCGCAGTACCGGCTATAAACTGGGTCACGGAAAGAACAACGGGATCTAAGGGATCAATATTTCTTGAAACAATATGTTGAAGGTTTGTTACAACTTGTGCGCCAATTGCAATGCTGTCTATTGCTAAATGCGGCTGTGCCCCGTGTCCGCCTTTTCCGTTAATCGTGATGTAGAAAGCATCTGGTGCCGCCATCATCGGTCCTGACACCAACTCGATTTTTCCAGCTTCAAGCGGTGACCATAAATGAGCGCCAATCACCTGGTCCACGCCGTCCATGACACCGGCTTGGACCATTTCTTCGGCACCGCCTGGCAATTGTTCTTCGGCATGTTGAAACAGAAAACGGATTTCACCGGCGATTTGGTCTTTTAAGCCGGCCAGAATTTTCGCGGCTCCAAGCAGCATCGCGGTATGCCCGTCATGGCCGCAAGCATGCATCACACCGTCATGCTTTGAGACAAAATCAAATGCATTTTCTTCTTGAATGGGGAGCGCGTCCATATCGGCGCGAATCGCTAAAACTCGGCCGGGCTTTGCTCCTTTCAGCCGGGCTACCACACTCGTTTTTGTCGGGCGGGACAACACCAAACCCCCGAAAGATGCAAGCGTATCGTATATAAATTGTGATGTTTCGACTTCCTTGAAGGAAAGCTCCGGGTTTTGGTGCAAATGCCTCCGCCAATGGATTACATCTTCCTTGACTTGTTCGACCAATGCATCGATTTTTTCGGCTTCCAAAGATAATGCCATATCAAAATCCCTTTCTTATTCTATATTTCTATTTTCTTTATTGATTTAAAGAATTTAGAGTATTATAACATCAAATACTTTTATATTGCAATAACAATTTGGTTTTACGTTTAGCTTTCTTGAAAAAAAGGGGGACTTTCTGCAGAGGAGAGAAATAGGCATCAAACCATCTCCATTGGTTTCCATCAGTGGATAAACACCACTGATGGAAGTTTCACTTATCTTTGTTGCTCCCCCAGTTGCATGAGGGCGCCAAAATATTGTGATGCTGTTGTGAAGCAAATGAAAGCAATCAGCTCACTGATCTCCGCATCTGTTAAATACTCTTTTAAAACCGCTGTTACATTTGGAGATGTTTGCCCTTTGCCCGCAAGAAAAGCTTCAGCAAATCCGGTACATACCGCTGTTTTTTCATCGTAATCAACGGGGTTTGGTTTGCCTTTTGCCTTACAATACAGGCAGCCATTTTTTTGTGCAAGTGTACGCCGGACTTCTTCTTTTAACTTCGCTGATAACCGGCCATCCTTTTCAAATTCATCACTGAGTTTGTTCCAGTATTTCAGAATGGACGCGTTATATCCCAGCAATTGTTGAAATGGCGTATTTCCTCTTTCATGTAATGGTATCAGTGTCATGCTCATCCCTCCCAAAAATAGTGTAAAATAAAGTGTGCGGCTTTTACATACCGGTTAAAAGGCATTTGATTGATTTGAATTTCAAATTGGAAAGGAATTTGAAGAAATGGATTTCATTGATGAACAAATTATACATGAATTGAAAGAAGATAGCCGGTTATCAATGAGCGAGCTAAGCAGGCGTATTCATCTATCAGCCCCGGCTGTGAGAGAGCGGGTACGACAATTAGAAGAACAGGATATCATTAAACGCTATACCATTGAACTGAATCAAAAAAAACTGGGCTACCCCATTGAAGCCATCATTGAAGCGACAATTAAAAATAATCGTTATGACGATTTTAAAAAGCAAATATGCCAGTATTCGAATGTTGATTTTTGTTATCGTATTGCTGGTGAAGCATGCTTTATGTTAAAAGCCCGCTTCCACTCATTTGAAGACGCGGAGCAATTTATTGATGAATTGCAGTTATTTGCACATTCTAAAACGAACTTTATTTTTTCAAAAGTAATTTAGGCCTTACTGAACGAATCCGATTCTGAGTAAGCTCTAGAAGAATCCATCTTTAAAAATTCGATTTTGTTTTCTCTATAATTGAATCAGCTTCAAGTGCAAATTTTATAACACCCTTGCATTTAAATTTTTGCCAAGGCTGTCAGCATCCTTGCAGTGTTTTGTCTTAAAAGGACATTTCGGGTTCGGATGCCGCGTGTTTTGTCCTTTTGGCATGTTCAAAAAGACATTTCGAGCTCGGATGCAACGTGTTTTGTCTTTTTGGCCGGTTCAAAAGGACATTTCGAGCCTAGGTGCGGCTTGTTTTGTCCTTTTGACAGGTTCAAAAAGACATTTCGGGTTCGGATGCAACGTGTTTTGTCTTTTTGGCCGGTTCAAAAGGACATTTCGAGCCTAGGTGCGGCTTGTTTTGTCCTTT
>NZ_CALPDC010000045.1:0-22946 GCF_943193165.1 Weizmannia agrestimuris | reverse complement strand
ATACGAGATCTGGTATGTGTAAAATTTTACTCGAAGGGCAGATGAGTGGAAAAAATGGGGAGACACTCTATTATCTAAATGTACACCGTTAAATGAACATCAAGAGAGAGGTCTTCCCATGGATATGCCGCAATTTGAAAGGCACAGGCCGTTGCGCTAAAATAAAGGTAATCACACTACTTGAAAACGGCCATGGCATACTAAGTGACGCTAAAATCAGTGTAAATTCACCACGAGTCGACAATATTTTCACGAACTTTTAAAATATTCAAAAGTGATGAAAAATACATTTTAACTTTCGGGTCTATTTGTAGTAAAATACAGGTAAGGGGAAAAGATATGGAAACAATGGTAAAGCTGCTTTCGGGCACTTATTCAACGGAGGATTTGCATGGAACAACCAACATATAAATCAGGCTTTATTTCTATCATTGGACGCCCGAATGTCGGGAAGTCCACTTTCATCAACCAGGTGGTCGGGCAAAAAATCGCCATCATGAGCGATAAGCCGCAGACAACACGGAATAAGATACAGGGCGTTTACACAGCTGATGACGCACAGATGATTTTTATCGATACACCCGGCATCCATAAACCGAAGCATAAGCTGGGCGATTTCATGGTAAAATCAGCCACGGATACATTAAAAGAAGTGGACCTGATTCTATTTATGGTCAATGCGGAAGAAAAACGCGGCCGCGGGGACGAGTACATTATCGAACTGCTTAAACACGTGCGCACGCCTGTTTTTTTGGTCATCAACAAAATTGACCTCGTTCATCCGGATGATTTGCTTGCCTTCATAGAACAGTACAAAGATTTATACCCGTTCCGTGAAGTGGTCCCGATTTCCGCACTCGGAGGAAACAACGTCAGCCGGCTGCTCGATACCATCAAGGCATATTTGCCGGAAGGGCCGCAGTATTATCCGGCAGACCAGGTGACAGACCATCCGGAACGCTTTATCATTTCGGAACTGATCCGCGAAAAAGCGCTGCAGCTTACAAGAGAAGAAGTGCCGCATTCGATTGCGGTTGTTATTGAAAAAATGGAGCGGGAAGAGAACAAGGATGTCATTCACGTGATGGCGACGATCGTTGTCGAACGGCCGTCCCAAAAAGGGATTATCATCGGCAGGCAGGGAAGCATGCTGAAAGAGATTGGCAAAAGAGCAAGGGCTGATATCGAAAATTTGCTCGGGTCGCAAGTTTATTTGGAATTATGGGTAAAAGTGCAGAAAGATTGGCGGAATAAAATCAGCCAGCTGCGCGATTTCGGTTTCCGGGAAGACGAATATTGATTTTGGCGCCCGCTTCTGGTTGTAAATTTTTACCCCGAATGTTTGCGTGTCCCCTGGTGAAGCTATAAAAGGCTTTTAAAGAAATTTCATGACCTACAACATGAAAGGCGTGGTGAATATGTTAGAATTTACCTGGAAAGTCTTTGCGGATACCGGCAATATTGATACGTACCTGCTTTTTAAGGAACTGGAAAGGGACCGGCGTCAAGACCGGTATGAACGTGAAGAAGATCCGGCAGATGCGGATTTTTCCATTACTTAAGGATAAGCCGTACTGCCTGTCGGGCAAGAGGTGGAGAGGTTGTTTGAAAAATGTGAAGGGATCGTCATTAAAAATACAGACTACGGCGAATCCAATAAAATCCTGCATATTTACACAAAAGAATTTGGGAAGCTAGGCTTTATGGCGCGCGGAGCCAAAAAGCCGAACAGCCGACTGGCGGCGGTTTCCCAGGTTTTTACATATGGGAATTTCCTTTTTCAGCCGTCGCGCGGTCTTGCCACCCTCCAACAGGGAGAGACCGTTTCACCGATGCGCCATATCCGCGAAGATATTTTCAAAACGGCGTATGCTGCCTATGTGGTGGAACTTTTGGGCCGGGCGGTCGAAGATAAAAAAAAGAATCCGTCTTTATTTGAGCTTTTGCTCCGGACGCTCGAATATATCGATGAAGGCTATGACCCGGAAATTATCAGGGACATCTTTGAAATGAAGATGCTGAATGTACTCGGTATGTACCCGGTGATGGACAAATGTGCGGTATGCGGCAACACGGAAGGGCCCTTTGCTTTTTCCATCCGGGAAAACGGCCTTCTTTGCCCCCGCTGTTTTGCGCGCGACCCGTACCGGCTCCCGTTGTCACGGCCTGCGATCCGCCTGCTCCGGCTTTTTTATTTTCTGGACATCAACCGGCTCGGCAGCATTTCTGTTAAAGACTCGACAAAAAAAGAGCTGAGAACGGCGATTTCCATGTACTATGATGAATATACCGGCCTGCAACTGAAAGCCGGCCGGTTTCTTAGCCAGATAGAGTCGCTCGAAAAAAGGCTCGGGCCGGACAATGCATAAGACATCCCCCTATCGAAGAAAAAGGGGGACTTTCCTTGCTGCCCGGGGCCGGATGATGCATCGCACGGCCCGCGGTTCTGCTTTAACTGTTTTTGCCCGGCCGAAAAATCATGACCCGCTATCTGAGTATACGCAGCTGTCTTCCAAAATATCAATGGCATTTTTATGTATCATAGTGGCAGATAAGGACAGATTTCCGTAAATGTGTTATACTATTGTCTTGCATGGTTGTGTGAATGAAGGCGGTGATTACGATCGAATTAACGAAAAGGCAAGAACAGATTCTCGAGATCGTCAAAACGAACGGGCCGATTACAGGCGAGCACATCGCCGAAAAGCTGAATTTAACGAGGGCAACACTCCGGCCGGATCTTGCCATTTTAACAATGGCAGGTTACTTGGATGCACGCCCGCGCGTCGGCTATTTTTATACCGGAAAAACGAGCACGCAGCTTCTTACGGAAAATTTAAAACATATTTACGTAAAAGATTATCAGTCTTTGCCGGTCGTGGTGAACGAGAATATGTCCGTGTACGATGCCATCGTAACGGTTTTTCTTGAAGATGTCGGCACGCTTTATGTCGTCGACAATGCATCCCATCTGATCGGTGTTTTGTCGCGAAAAGATTTGTTGCGGGCAAGCCTTGGAAACAAAGACCTATCGGCATTGCCGGTGCATATCATTATGACAAGAATGCCGAATATTACCTGCTGTAAAAAAGATGATCTTCTGATTGATGTGGCAAAAAAACTGATTGAAAAACAAATTGACTCGGTGCCCGTTGTGAAAGAAACAGAAAGCGGGCTTGAAGTGACCGGGCGGATAACGAAAACGAATATCACGAAAGCGTTCGTTGAACTTGCAGACGGCGATTAAAAAGGAAGTGATCATTTTTGGCAAAACCCCATATTTATATTGTTTCAGACTCGGTCGGAGAGACGGCGGAGCTCGTCACAAAGGCGGCCATCAGCCAGTTTGAAAACCAGGACGCAGAATTAAAACGCTTCCCGTATGTGGAAGATACGATCCATATTGATGAAGTGGTTTCGCTTGCATCCATGAATTTCGGCATGATCGTCTATACGCTTGTGAAGCCGGAAATGCGGAAATACATGAACGACCAAGCCGTAAAACACGGCCTTGCTGCTGTCGATTTAATGGGACCTCTCATGGACCGGCTGCTCGAATTGTATGAATCCAAGCCGCTCTATGAACCGGGGCTCGTCAGAAAATTGGACGAAGCTTATTTTAAAAAGGTGGAAGCGATCGAATTTGCGGTGAAATATGATGACGGCCGGGATCCGCGCGGCATTGTCCGGGCGGATATTGTCCTCATCGGTGTTTCCCGTACGTCCAAAACGCCGCTTTCACAATACCTGGCGCATCACCGCTATAAAGTTGCGAATGTGCCGATTGTGCCGGAAGTGGATCCGCCGGAAGAACTTTTTCGTATTCCTTCCAAAAAATGTATCGGTTTAAAAATTGATCCTGATACATTAAATCATATCCGGAAAGAACGGCTGAAAACACTCGGGCTTGATGGTTCGGCAAGTTATGCGACCATTGAACGCATCAAATACGAACTGGATTATTTTAATCAGGTAGCGGAGCGGCTTGGCTGCAAAGTGATCGATGTCACCAACAAAGCGGTCGAAGAAACGGCAAATATTATTATGGATGAAATGAGAAAGTAAAAGCGGTCAAGGTTCGAGAAGCGCATGCCTTTTTGCGGCATCGGCCGGATGAAAATAAATCCAATTGAAACGGTGGAAGCAGGCTGAAACGGTCTTTGCTTCCACCCGTTTTTTTAAAAATTTTTCTTTTGAAAAAAACGAGGCATATTTTTTTCTGTTTTTCAGTATTTATTTATAGTCAAAATGGAGCAAGTGTACTATAATAAAAAATTGTGATAAAAATGTATGATACGGGTTTAGAGTAAGCTTTTAAGGAATAAACTATTTATGAGTAAATGTCAAGTCTGAATTTGAATAAATTTCGACAGGGCCAAAAAAATTATGGGAAGAAGCGCAAAACATGCAGGATTCTGCGGAGCAATGTAGAATATTTTAGGATGAAAAGAAAAACAGCAAACGAATAAGCATTGCCGTATCCCGGATGAAATGCTGTGAATAAAGGTGGAGCAGAAGGGATTGTTTGATGACAGGGATGATTCCAAATGAAAAAATTGATGAGATCCGCCGGTCTTCCGATATTGTGGAGGTCGTGAGCGAATATGTACAGCTCAAAAAGCAGGGCCGCAATTATTTCGGCCTGTGCCCGTTCCACGGTGAGCATACGCCGTCATTTTCCGTATCCCCAGATAAGCAGATTTTTCACTGCTTTGGATGCGGCGCAGGCGGCAATGTATTTACTTTTCTCATGGATATCGAAGGCATCTCTTTTCAGGAAGCGGCAGAGAAACTGGCACAAAAAGCGCATATCGAGCTTGGCGTCGTTTTACGGCACGAAGAGCAGAAAAACATCGATCCGAAGCGCCGGCAGATGCTGGAAGCGCACGAACTGCTGCAAAAATTATACCACCATTTGCTTTTGCATACAAAAGAAGGAGAACCTGCGCTAAAGTACCTGCGCGGGCGTGGATTTACAGACGAAGCAATCGAAAAGTTCGGGATCGGATATGCGCTGCCTGCCTGGGATTTTGCCGCCAATATGCTACAAAAGCGCGGTTTTCCCCTTTCCGTGCTGGAAGAAAGCGGGCTTGTCATCCGCAATGAAAAGGACGGCAAATATTTCGACCGTTTCAGGGACCGGATTATGTTTCCGATCATGGATGAAAAGGGAAACATGGTCGCATTTGCCGGAAGAGCGGTCCGGAAACAGGAACACCCGAAATATTTAAACAGCCCTGAGACGCCGCTTTTTAATAAAAGCAAGCTGCTTTTTAACCTGAACCGGGCAAGAGGGCCGATCCGCAAAAAACAGCAGGCAGTCATTTTCGAAGGCTATGCGGACGTGATCTCCGCCGACCGGGCTGGCGTTGAAAACGGTATTGCCACAATGGGCACTTCGATTACACCGGAACACGTCCGGATGATAAAAAGGCTCACGGACGGCGTTGTCATTTGCTACGATTCGGACCAGGCCGGCCTCACTGCTGCTTTCCGTGCGGGGAAAATGCTCAGTGAAAACGGCTGTGAAGTGCGGGTTGCGCAAATGCCGGATGGGCTGGACCCTGATGACTACATAAACCAGCATGGCGGAGAAAAGTTCCGCATGGATGTAATAGGGGCCAGCCTGACTTTTATGGCTTTTAAAATGCAATATTTCCGCATGAATAAAAATCTCCAAAATGAAGGAGAAAAGCTGGCGTATATAGAAGAAGTCATTCAGGAAATTGCCAAACTGGAGAATCCGGTGGAGAAAGACCTTTACTTGCGCCAGCTGTCCGAAGAATTTTCGTTGTCTTTGGACGCCCTGAAAGAGCAGGAAAGGCAATACGGTTCCCGTGAAACCGGGACCCGGAAGAGAAGCCGCCCTGCAGAGAATCCGGTGCCTGCACATGAGGAAGCCCGGATGCTCCCTGCCAATATGACCGCAGAGAGAAGGCTGCTTTGGCATATGCTGCGGGACGGGGAAATTGCCTATAAAGTGAAAGATTTCCTTGGCGAAAACAGCTTTTACGGGGATGAACACCAGGCAATTTTTACTTACCTGCTTGGCTGGTACGAAGAAGGGAATCCGCCTGATACGAGCGCTTTCCTGTCTTATTTGCCCGATGCAAAACTGCAGCGGATTGCTGCCGAAATCGAAATGATGACGGTAGGCGGGGAGCTGACGGATGAGGAATTGGAAGATTATGTGCAATATGTGCTAAAACACCAGAAGTTGCTGCGCATTCAGGAAAAACTGAGGGCACAAAAAGATGCCGAACGGCAGAATGATTTCCAAAAAGCGCTGCAATTGGCGGGTGAAATTGTGGCACTGAGAAAGTCTATGACTTGAAATCTCTGCTTTTTATAAATGATCAAGTTGCTGTTGGATCATTGAAAGTGTTGAAATTGTCGGAAGGAGGGGAACATATGGCTGAAAAGTCAGCACGTTCCAAAGAAGTAGAAGAAAGTGAGTTTACAGTAGAAAAAGCAAAAGAGCAACTCGTTGAACGCGGGAAAAAGCGGGGGTTTCTCACTTATGATACCATTTCCGAAAAACTCGGCCATTTTGATTTAACATCCGATCAGATGGATGAATTTTATGAATCGCTCGGTGAACAAGGAATCGATGTGACAGATGACACCAGCGACGAGGATGCCCCTTCCCATCTCGAACTGGAAAAAGAGAATGACGAAGAGTTTGACCTGAATGATTTGAGTGTTCCCCCAGGTGTGAAAATCAATGATCCGGTACGCATGTACTTGAAAGAAATCGGGCGGGTCGACCTTCTTTCCGCAGACGAAGAAATCGAACTGGCCAAAAGAATCGAGCAGGGCGATGAAGAAGCAAAACGCCGGCTCGCTGAAGCCAACTTGCGCCTTGTTGTCAGCATTGCAAAACGGTATGTCGGCCGTGGCATGCAGTTTCTGGATTTGATCCAGGAAGGCAATATGGGCCTCATCAAGGCGGTTGAAAAATTCGATTACAAAAAAGGCTACAAATTCAGCACCTATGCCACATGGTGGATCCGCCAGGCCATCACGCGCGCGATTGCAGACCAGGCACGGACGATCCGGATACCGGTCCATATGGTGGAAACGATCAATAAACTCATCCGTGTGCAACGGTCACTGCTCCAGGATTTGGGCAGGGAACCAACACCGGAAGAAATTGCTGAAGAAATGGATATTTCTCCGGATAAAGTTCGGGAAATCATTAAAATTGCCCAGGAACCGGTTTCACTTGAAACGCCGATTGGCGAAGAAGATGATTCGCATCTTGGAGACTTTATTGAAGACCAGGATGCCACATCACCTTCTGACCATGCCGCTTATGAGCTGCTGAAAGAACAGCTGGAAGATGTGCTTGATACATTGACCGACAGGGAAGAAAATGTGCTCCGCCTCCGGTTCGGGCTTGATGACGGGCGCACTCGGACACTTGAAGAAGTCGGCAAAGTATTCGGTGTCACAAGGGAACGAATCCGGCAAATTGAAGCAAAGGCTTTGCGGAAACTCCGCCATCCAAGCAGGAGCAAACGCCTGAAAGATTTTCTTGAATAAGCCGGAAAAAGAAACAGACATGGCGCTTGTGCATCTGTTATTACAGGCGCCTTGTTTTTAGTTTACTTCCTCGGGAAGTAAACTTTTTTCTTGCAAAAAAAAGGATTTTCCGCCCGTTTGTCGAATAGGTTACACAGGATGTGTTGAAAAATGGACGATAAGAGAAGACAAATCATTGTCAACGAAATTAAAATGTGGAAAGAGACCAAAATGATTCCACAAGAATACTGCGATTTTCTACTCGCGATCTATACGGAGGGGAATGAGGCCAATACCCGCAAACAAAACGGCGCAGGGAAATCCGTTAAAAAACAAGTCGCGGTTTCTGTTTTCATTCTTGCCCTCATTGCAATCGCTGTATTTGTCATTTATTTTACTGAATTACATTTTATTTTGCAAACGATGATTTTGACAGCTTTTGTCGGATGCTTACTTTTTCAGGGAATTCATTATGCTAATAAAGAAATTTTTTACCCGGTTTTCTTTGTTGGCGCCGCGATTATTTTGCTGCTTCTCAGTGTGTTTTTGAATGAAAAGGTGTTTGGAAATCACCGCTATACTTTATATTTGCTGCTTTTTGTCAACTGCGGGTTGTGGCTTATCGCCGGAAAGGCATACAAGCTGCTGTATTTTACCTTATCGGGGTTTCTCGGCCTCGTCATCTTGCTGGTCTCTATAGTAATATAATGTATAATTTTCAGTTTTCCTGTTGCCCTTTTCCGGCCCGCCTGCAATTGTATCACTTTATTGAATTTTTTGCTGCTTTTATTATAATACAAGATGAAAGCGCATTCAACCGTTATTTTTAAGTGGAAAGGCTTTCTTTCAAAAGAATTTTCAGTTAAAATGGAAGAGATGGGCACGGTAAATACGCTGGAAAAGCGGAAAAACAAGGGGGGAATGCATTGAAAAGAAATCCTGTAATCCCATATGTGCTGATTATGGTATTCGGGCTTGCCCTTATCTTTTTTCTTTCCGTGAAAGGGATCGGGGATGCGAAAGAAGTGGCCAAAGAAAAGGAGCATCCGAAGCAAACCGAAACCGCCTCCTCGGAAAAGTTTGATCCGGAGAGCTTTGCCAAAAAGACTTGCGTGACCTGCCACGGAAATAATTTGCAAGGCGGGGCCGGGCCGAATCTCCACGGCATCGGCAAGAAATTGTCCAAAGATAAGATTAAAGATGTACTCAGGAACGGCACGAGCGGCGGTATGCCAGCCGGACTTGTCGAAGAAGACCATATTGATGAAATGGTGGACTGGGTATCAAAGCTAAAATAAAGGGCAGGTTCACCGTACGGGGGGCATCCCCCTTTTTTTTATGGCAAAAAGTGGCTACAATAGAGGTATCACATGTAAAGTGGTGAAGAAATGAACAGCGGGAAACTTTCAAGAAGGCTTGAATCGGTGGCGGCTTTTATTCCGGCCGGCACTGTATTGGCAGATATCGGGTCTGACCACGCTTATTTGCCCGTTTTCTGCGTGAAGGACGGTAGCGTAACAGCGGCGGTGGCCGGAGAAGTGGCGGAAGGGCCGTACCATTCGGCGCAAAAGCAAGTGGAAAAAGCAGGGCTGACAGAAAAAATCAGCGTCCGGAAAGGAGACGGGCTTGAGATCTTGGCTCCGGGCGAAGCGGGATGCATTACGATTGCCGGGATGGGCGGCGCATTAATCGCCTCTATCCTCGATCGCGGAAAAGCAAAACTAAACGGCAAAGAAACGCTCATCCTGCAGCCGAATACCGGGTCGCACATTGTCCGCAGATGGCTGGCGGAAAACGGATGGGCCGTCACAGGAGAAGACATTCTCGAGGAAGACGGGAAAATATACGAAATTATCGCGGCAGAGTACGCGGGCTGCCGTATCGCGCTCACGGAAGCGGAACGCCTGATGGGCCCGGTTTTAATCAAAAACCAAAATGAAGCTTTCCGGAAAAAATGGCGTACTGAAATCAAAAAATGGCAATCCGTGCTCAGCCATCTGGAGCAGGCAGACGCAAGCCCGGAAATTGAAGAAAAAAAGCGTGTATATCGCCATTTGATTGCTTTGGCAGAGGAGGTTTTAACATGAAGCATGCGAACGGGCATGATGTCATCCAGCTATTTGAGCAGTTCGCACCGAAAAAGTTTGCAATGGACGGGGATCCGGTCGGGCTCCAAATCGGGCAGTTAAACGGGCCGGTGAAAAATGTGCTGGTGGCGCTTGATGTGTTGGAAGATGTGGTGGACGAAGCGATCGAAAAGGATGTCCAGCTGATTATCGCCCACCATCCTTCCGTTTACCGGCCGTTAAAAAACATGGCGACAGATACCCCCCAGGGCCGGCTGATTGAAAAATGCATCCGCCACGGGATTGCTGTCTATGCCGCCCATACGAACCTTGATATCGCAGAAGGGGGTGTAAACGATTTGCTGGCGGAGGCGCTCGGGCTCCGCGATACGGAAGTATTATCGCCTCTTTATGAAGACAAATTGAGGAAACTGGTTGTTTTTGTCCCGGTATCCCATGAAGAAGCCGTAAGAACGGCGCTTGGAAATGCCGGTGCGGGGGCGATCGGGAATTATAGCCATTGTTCTTTCTCTGCCCGCGGTACCGGCCGTTTTCTGCCGGGGGAAGGGACAAACCCGTTCCTCGGGGAAGCGGGAAAGCTCGAAGCAGCAGATGAAACAAGGATTGAAACGATTTATCCCGTGTCGATTGAAAAACAGGTGCTTTCTGCGATGCTTGAGGCGCACCCGTATGAAGAGGTTGCCTATGATATTTATCGGGTCTTAAATGAAGGCCGGAAGTATGGGCTCGGCCGGATCGGCGAAATCGAACGGGAAATGGCACTGCGGGAATTTGCGGAACATGTTAAAAAAGCGCTCGAAGTTCCGGCATTGCGCGTCGTCGGAAATCTCGACGAAAAAGTGAAAAAAGTAGCTGTTCTCGGCGGAGACGGCAACAAATATTTTGCTGAGGCAAAAAAGGCGGGGGCCGATGTGTTCGTCACCGGGGATTTTTATTACCATAACGCCCACGATGCACTGGCGCTCGGGCTGAATGTTGTAGACCCCGGACATAACGTGGAGAAGGTGATGAAAAAAGGGGTCGCGGCTTATATGCAGAAAGCATGCCGGGAGCATCAGCTCGATGTCCGCTTTATTGCATCCGAAGTGAACACAGACCCGTTTCAGTTTCTTTAAAAAACGCCCGGGCCGCTCGAAGTAGGGAAAAAGACGGCCTTTTTTAACCCGGGTCCCGTTATCCTAAAAAGATTGCGATAGCTCATTTTCCTTCTTTTGGACGGGGCCCCGTTGCATCTCGTATGGACTAAAAATACACACCAATTGATTTTCATGATGCTGCATTTTTTCCAGCATGGATGATGAAAGGCAAAAGGGCGGAGTCCGGTGGGGATCCGCCCTTTTGCTTATATTCCATTCCGGCCGGAAGCGTTTCAACCAGGTTTCAAGCTTTTTGGCCGGAAGAACGGTGCGGCGCTTTCACTTTCGGCAAAATTTTGGTTAACGGTACGTTCCGCTTTCGTTCCCAGGTTGATTCGTCTTCCGGGTCAAATTTTTCAAGAAATGCTATGACTTCACGTACGATCGGCGTCGGTGTTGATGCCCCTGCCGTTACGGCAACTTTTTGTACACCTTCAAGCCACGCCAGCTCAATTTCTTCGACATCGGCAATCCGGTATGCTTTCGTGCCGGCAATTTCTTCTGATACTTGGGCGAGGCGGTTTGAATTGTTGCTGCGCGGGTCGCCGACTACAAGCAGCAAATCAGCCTCCCCGGCCTGCCTGGCAACGGCTTCCTGGCGAATTTGCGTCGCATGGCAAATTTCATTGTACGTTTCTGCATGCGGATATTTCTTTTGGATAAGTTCCATTAAATCCGCCACGTCCCATTGGCTCATCGTCGTCTGGTTTGTTACAATGATTTTATCATTGCGGATATCGAGGGCTTTAACGTCTGCTTCCGTTTCGACGAGATGGACAATCGCAGGTGCGACACCGGCTGCCCCCTCGGGTTCCGGATGGCCTTTTTTACCGATATAAATCACATCATAGCCTTCTTTTTCTTTTTCACGGATTAAATCATGGGTTTTCGTTACATCCGGGCATGTGGCATCAATGGCCGTCAAGCCTTTTTTCCGGGCAAGTTCGCGCACTTCGGGGGAGACGCCGTGCGCGGTAAAAATAACGGTGCCTTTCTCCACCTTTTCGAGAATTTCTTTGCGGTTTTTGCCGTCGAGCGTAAGGATCCCGTCTTCTTTAAAGGCATCAGTCACATGCTGGTTGTGGACGATCATGCCAAGAATATAGATGGGACGCGGCAAAGTTTTATCCATTGCGGCGTTGCGGGCAATGACCATTGCGTCAACAACGCCGTAGCAGTAACCCCGGGGGGAAATTTTCAGCACTTCCATCGCGATCCTCCTAACAGGGTGCCGGAACACCGGCATCCGGGCTGGGAAATGAGTCTATTACATTTGTATTATATCGGAATGCGGCAAAGAATACAAAACGGGTTTTTGCACAGCCGGCCGTGCCCGAAATATGGCGCGCTCCCGGAAGGATGGAAAAGCAGAGGCTAATGCCAGCTTTTAATAGAACGAACCGTCTATACGCGGGTGCAAACTTTTGGTGCGCCAGATACCGAATGGTTCCCGGCCACAGAAAAAACCGTCTGCACACGGGTACAAACGGTTTTGGCGCCTTAAATAAACAATTTCGGCACGGAGACTCCTTTTTCCGGGCGTTTTTCGTCATTTTTGCTTTCTGCGGCTTGAGATGCGGGACGCTCCGCTTGCCGGTTGCTTTTTTTCTCTTTTGCTGGCGCAGGTTTTTTGTCTTTGCTGCTTAATTCGCGATTTTCCTGCTCATCCTGCTCATCCTCATTCGGGGCATTTTTCAGGCCGCGGTACAGTTTCCACATCGCTGGCAGATTTTTGACGAGCGGGCCGACCTGCTGAATCTGCTGGATCATCGGGCCGACCTGCTGCGCGGTTTTTAAGACATTTTGTGTATTGTTTAAAAACGAACTGATCGAAGAAGGATTTGCGATGGATTTGAAAAGCGATCCGCCTCCCCCGGCGGCACCCCGCTGGAAGGCAGCTGCCGGGTTGGCGGCTGCGCTTTGTCCGCCCCTTTGGAACAGTCTGGATAAAAGTCCTCCGCCCCGTCCTGCAGTTGCGCCTGCTCTACCCGGAAATCCCGGCATTTGCCCTCCGGCTCTGAATTGCCCGGGCATGCCCGGCCCGCCCAGGCGGTTCCCGGCAAACGGATTTCGCTGCATTCCGCCGAACGGGGACGGACTTTGCCGGCCGAAAAAGGGCGACATATTTCTTGGCGGCATCCATTTGACCCCCTTTCTGTTTGGATTTTTCGTTCAATATTACAATATGCAGGCCAAACGGAAACGTCTGGCATGCAAAAAAAGTTTCTTTCTGCCTGTAAACGGCACAAAAATTTCCATTTGCATACGGGGGCATGCGGAAATTGGCATTTTTCGCGGATGTCGATTATAATAACAAGACGTTCTGCTGCATGAGAGAAGGAGTGGAAACATGAACGGAACAAAATGGGAAGAATTCGGTTTTAAATCATTTATCGAAAAAGCGATCGAACATAAAGGCTTTGCCGAACCGACGGAAATACAGCGAAAAATGATTCCGCTTGTTTTGCAGGGGGAAAGCGCTATCGGACAGTCGCAGACGGGAACGGGGAAAACACATGCGTATGTGTTGCCGCTTTTGCAAAAAGCAGACCCGTCTCTTGCGGAAGTCCAGGCTGTGATTACGGCCCCGACGCGGGAACTGGCGGCACAGATATACCATGAAATCCAGGAAATTTTAAAATGGGAAGAAACAGGCCGTCTTACCGCTAAACTATTTATCGGCGGGACGGACAAGCAGCGGGATATCAGCAAACTGAAAAAACAACCGCAAATTGTAGTTGGCACACCGGGCAGGGTAAATGATCTTGTGAAAGAACAGGCGTTATTTGTCCATACAGCGAAAACGTTTGTTGTCGATGAAGCGGATATTATGCTCGATATGGGCTTTATCGTGGATGTCGACCAAATCGCGGGGAGGATGTCTGAAAAACTGCAAATGCTCGTGTTTTCGGCAACCATTCCCGAAAAATTAAAGCCGTTTTTAAAAAAGTACATGGAAAATCCGAAATTCGAGCAGGTAGCGCCGCGCCAAATCGCAGCGAAAAAAATTGAACATATTTTGATCCCAAAACGCGCGCGGGAGAAAATGGACGTGTTGCATGATGTCCTCGAGGCGTTTAACCCGTACTTGGCGATTGTATTTGCAAACACAAAAGCGATGGTGGATGAAATTGCAGCAGGGCTCTCAGCAAAAGGGATGAAAACGGCCCGCATCCACGGAGACCTCTCGCCGCGGGAACGGGCGAAAACGATGAAACAAATCAAAAACCTGGAATACCGGTACATCATTGCCACTGATTTGGCCGCGCGCGGGATTGATATCGAAGGGGTCAGCCATGTTGTAAACTACGAGCTGCCAAAAGATTTAACGTTTTACGTCCATCGCGCCGGCAGAACGGCCCGCGCCGATCTGTCGGGCATATGCGCGACCATTTACGAACCTTCCGATGAGTTTGCCCTCACCCAGCTTGAGAAAATGGGGATTGCATTTCTCTACCGCGATGTGCGCCGCGGCGAATGGGTGGAACTGGGCGATCGGAACCGCCGCAAAAAGCGGGTAAAAAAGGCGGATCAAACGGAGACTGCGGCGAGAAAGGCAATCGGCAGGCCGAAAAAAGTGAAGCCGGGCTACAAAAAGAAAATGGAACGGCAGATCGAAATGCTGAAAAAACGGCAAAGGAAATTGCAAAAACGGAAATAAAAGGGGAGAAACAGCATGCTTAAAATTGGTTCACATGTCTCGATGAGCGGCAAAAAAATGCTGCTTGCGTCAAGTGAAGAGGCGGTTTCATACGGCGCCAACACATTCATGATTTATACGGGCGCACCGCAAAATACAAGGCGGAAGAAAATTGAGGACTTGAACATTGAAGCCGGCCTTGCCCATATGAAAGAACATGGCATAGAGGAGATTGTCGTCCATGCGCCGTATATCATCAATATCGGCAACACAACAAATCCTGCGACATTTGAACTCGGTGTCCGTTTTTTGCGGTCGGAAATTGAGCGGACGGAGGCGATCGGAGCGAAGCAGATCGTTTTGCACCCGGGCGCCCATGTTGGTGCAGGGCCGGAAAAAGCGATCAAGAAAATCATTGAAGGGCTGAATGAGGTGCTTGTTCCGGAGCAAACCGTCCAGATTGCGCTTGAAACGATGGCCGGCAAAGGATCCGAATGCGGCAGGACGTTTGAGGAACTGGCGGAAATTATAGACGGCGTCAAATACAATGACAAGCTTTCCGTTTGCTTTGATACTTGCCATACCCATGATGCCGGCTATGATGTGAAAAACCGGTTTGATGAAGTGCTGGATGAATTTGACCGGATCATCGGCATTGGCCGCCTGAAAGTATTGCATGTCAATGACAGCAAAAATGAAGCCGGCTCGCACAAAGACCGGCATGAGAATATCGGGTTTGGCCATATCGGATTTGAAGCCCTTGACTATATCGTGCATCACCCGGCGCTTTCTGACATCCCGAAAATTTTGGAAACCCCTTATGTCGGCGAAGACAAAAAGAACCGCAAGCCGCCGTACAAATACGAAATTGCCATGCTTAGAAACAGGAAATTTGACGAAAATCTGCTGGCCAAAATTGTGGAGCAGCCCGCTTGAATCCTGGTCAGGTTTTAAAGCCGCTGAAACAAAACGGTGAGACACTACATTCTTAGTGTCTCATCGTTTTTTGCATCTGGACAGTTTCAGTGGTTTTCGTTTGGCCGGGATTTTTTAAAAATAAACCTCCATTTGCAAAATGAAATATAACTGTAATCTATTTATCAAACCATCAATGCTATAATCAGAAATATCAATAGATTAATAGAACGGAATCTACACATAATGAGAAAAAGCCGATACATAGCAATGGAGGCGTTAAGGTGAATAGGAAGTTTTTGTCGTTAACCGCTGCTGCAGTGATCGCAGGCAGCGCTTTCGTCCCGCTTAGCAAAGCAAATGCAGAAACCGCTGTCAAGAGCATTCAAAACGAGGAGTCGGCCGTTAAGGAAAGCATTTCCGGCAAGCAAAACGAGATTGCGAAGATCGCAGAAAACGCGAAGCAGTTTCAGTCGGATATGGAAAAAATTTCGGCTAAGATCCGCCAAACCAATCAGAAAATCAGTGAAAAAACGCAAGAAGTGTCAGAGACGAAAGACGAGGTCGCATCGTTAAATGAAAAAATGAAAGAAACGCAAAAAAGAATAGAAGAGCGCAACAACGTGCTTGCCCGGCGTGCGCGTGACATTCAACAAAAAGGCGGAGCGGATAGTTATCTGAATGTGCTGCTTGAATCCAGCAGCCTGAGCGATTTTGTCAGCCGAGCGCAAGCGTTAACAACGTTTGTCCAAGCAGACCGCGCCATTTTAAAAGCGCAGGAAAAAGACAACAAAACATTAAATACAGCAAAAGCTGAAGTGGAAAAGAAGCTTCAGAAAGTGCAGTCGGATTTAGCTGAGCTTGAGGAGTTGAAAGAAGCAAACAAATACCAGCTTGCGGACCAGAAAAGCTTAGAAGCGGCGCTGAAGGAGCAAAAACAAGCTGCTGCAGCTGAATTGGCGAAGCTGAAAGACAAGGAAGCTTCCTTAAACGCGCAGGAAAAAGCAGCGCTCGCTGAACTGGAAAGCAAAGAGACCGAGACCGCACCATCTGCTACTGCTGCAAAATCTTCCGCGCCTCAGGAATCGAAGCAGGATGATTCCGCTTCTACCGGCACGAGCACCGGAAGAGACGATTCAAATGGAGAAACTGCGGCACATACACAGAAGGAAAAGACAAAGTCCGGATCCCGCGCAAAACATGTGGCGCGCGTACCTTCCTTTTCTGATGACGGCAGCGCTTCAAACAACGGTTCCGGAACGGTTGAAAAAGCGATCAGCGCCGGTTCAGCTTTAATCGGGCACACTTCCTATAAAATGGGCGGCGGAAGAACGAAAAGCGACATTGCAAACGGGCTTTTTGACTGCTCCTCATTTGTTCATTGGGCCTACGCACAGGCAGGCGTGAACCTGGGTGGCTCCGGTGCGAATACGGATACGCTTGCAGGGCTTGGGCAAGCGGTCAGTGCTTCGCATATGAAACGGGGAGACCTGGTCTTTTTCAATACTTATAAGTACAACGGCCATGTGGGCATTTACCTGGGCGGCGGCAAATTTCTCGATTGCAATAGTTCAGATGGCGTTTCCATCGACACCATGAGCAGCGGTTACTGGAAACAGTGCTTTAATGGCGTTGTCAGGCGCGTAGTGAAATAAGGAAGAACCGGCCGAAAAGCTTTTTCCGGCCGGTTCTTTTTCTATTTTGCCAATAAGACAAACACCCGGTTGATTTCTTTTGCGGTGAGCGGGCTTGTAATTTTTGCAATGTCTTTCAGTGCTTTGCTGCGGGCCTCGTCATCAAAGATGTCCAACTGTTTTCCCCGCACATAATCCGCGATTTTTTCCGCATCTTCGCGGCTGATTTTCACGTTAAACTGCCGCGCGTATTTAAAAAGTTCCGCGCCGGTAATGATATTCACCTTATAATTGACCATATTTTGAATCAGTTTCAATATCCATCACTCTCCCCGCTTCATGTATATGCGGGCCGGGAAGAAATGTTTCAGATGCTTATGGAAGGGGATATTGCCGCGGAGGAAGAAAAGCGATAAGAAGGCGGCAATTACCGGCATTTCCACGTGAACCCCTCCGCGCTTTACAATCTTTCGGAAAGAAGGTATAATGTTTAAATCGGAATGATTCTGATTGAGGAGTTTGCGTATGGAAGAATATGTTGTAGAAGTTTCTGGCCTCTCTTTCCGTTATGACCGGCAGAATGTGCTGGAACAGATCGATTTAAACATACCAAAGGGAGCGTTTCTCGGCATCATTGGCCCGAACGGTTCCGGAAAATCAACCCTGCTAAAGCTCATGCTCGGGCTGTTAAAACCGCAGGAAGGGGAAATCCGCCTTTTCGGCACGCCGCTCAGCCGCTTTAAAGACTGGAGCCGGATCGGTTTTGTCTCGCAAAAAGCCAATGCATTTAATACTGGTTATCCTGCGACCGTTTTAGAAGTGGTCGAAAGCGGCCTGGTGAAAAAAACCGGCCTGTTCCGTTTCCTTGGCCCCGGCGCCAGAAAAGAAGCAATGGAAGCGATCCGCTCAGTCGGGATGGAGGCGTACGCCCATCAAAATATTGGCGAGCTAAGTGGCGGCCAGCAGCAGCGTGTGTTTATCGCGCGGGCCATTGTCAGCAAGCCGGAGATTTTGATGCTGGATGAGCCGACAGTTGGTGTGGACCAGCGCCATGTCCGGTCTTTTTACGAAATGCTGGAGCAGCTGAACAGGGAATGGGGCATTACCCTGATTCTTGTCACACATGATATCGGCGCCGTTTCCGACAAAGTGACGCATGTTGCATGCTTGAACCAGCATTTATATTTCCATGGCGACATCCACGCGTTTCAGCAGTTGGATGAAGAAAAACGTTCATCCTGGTATGCCCACGATGTCCGGTTGCTGGCGCATGAACATGGGTGAGAAGGAGAAACCGAATGATTGCTGCACTTTTTCATTATCATTTTTTACAAAATACATTTTTGGCCGGCATTTTAATCGGCCTGATTGCCCCTTTGATCGGTAGTTTTATTGTCGTACGCCGTTTGTCGCTGATTGCGGATGCGCTCAGCCATGTCACATTGTCCGGGATTGCGATCAGCCTGTTTTTAAGCAGCAAGCTTTCTATTCTTGCCGGGTTGAACCCGCTTTATATTGGCACCGGCTTTTCCGTGCTCGGATCCGTGCTGATCGAGCGGTTGCGCGGGGTTTACCGGCATTATGAAGAACTTGCGATTCCGATTATCATGTCGGGCGGGATTGGCATCGGGCTGATCTTTATTTCTGTGGCCGGAGGGTATAATGTAGATTTGATGAATTACCTGTTCGGCAGCGTAAGCGCGGTAAGCCAGGCTGATCTTTGGCTCATTCTGGGGATTGCCGTCATTGTGGCGGCTGTGATCCTTTTGCTGTATAAGGAACTTTTCCTGCTTTCTTTTGATGAAGAATATGCAAAAGTGTCCGGTATTCCTGCGAAAACGATCCATTTGCTGTTTATGGTGCTGATTGCGCTTGTGATTTCGGCTGCGATGCGGATCGTGGGGATTATGCTTGTATCCGCGCTGATTACGCTCCCGGTAGCGGCCAGCATCCGCATCAGCCGGGGATTTAAACAGACCATTTTGTTTTCCGTTCTTTTTGGCGAAATTTCCGTTTTGGGCGGGCTGGTTACGGCATTTTATCTGAATTTGCCGCCCGGTGGTACAATTGTGGTGATTTCCATCGTCATTTTGCTTTTGGCGGTTTATATGAAACGATTCCGGCCCGGTGCCGGTTTGAACAAAAAGAAGGTGTGAACATGCTTTTGGATGAGGCAATTGAAATCTTGAAGGAAAACGGCTATAAGCATACAGGAAAAAGGGAAAAAATGCTCGATTTGTTTTCGGAGAGCAATAAGTATTTGACGGCAAAAGACGTGCTCGAATGGATGAAAGATGCGTATCCGGGCCTCAGTTTTGATACGATCTACAGGAATTTATCGCTTTTTGCTGAACTTGGCATACTGGAAGTGACAGAGCTGTCCGGTGAAAAGCATTTCCGTTTCAAATGCTCGACAAACCACCACCATCACCATTTTATTTGCCTGGCGTGCGGGAAGACGAAAGAAATCCCGGATTGCCCGATGCCAATGGTGAGCGGTTTGGAAGGGTATGCCATTTCCGGCCATAAGTTTGAAATTTACGGCACGTGCCCGGAATGCATGGCAGATGAAACGCGGCAAAATATTTAACAAACCCTGCTTCCGGCAGGGTTTGTTTTTGCTATATAAGTTGAACGAATGTGTTGCCAGAATCCATATCGATCCTGATCGTAGTAGATGTTGGCGCGAAAAACTGAAGTTCATTTTATGATTTTGGATATTTTTCAAGACGCCTTCCGGGAAAAATAACCCGGGCGCAGGCACGCGGGTCACCGCAAAAAGCTATCCGCAACCCAGCCTGTCCCTTACAGAAACCCGGATAAGCCCTTAATCGCGTGCGGAGCGGCTGGACTGGGTGATCCAGCGTCTGACCCAGTCATCCGCTTCTTTCCAATTTTTCACCCGGTATACATTGTCCGGGACGGGATCCCGGTTGTATGGGGTGTCAAACAGAAGGACGGGGATGCCGAGCGTTTGCGCAATGGCGGCCGCATTGTCATGTTTGTCTTCCAAAAACAAATCAACGTTGTACTTTTTTGCGGTTTCCACTTTGTGATGCGTGCCGATCAGCTCGATATGATGGTATTTCAGCTGTTGTTTTGTAAACCAGTTTTTGGTCACATCAAGGAGATAGGATGCGCGTGCGCTGATAAAATACAGCTCAAACCGGTCTGCCCATTTGTTTAACACTTCTTTTGCCCCTTTTGCAACCGGGGATTTTGCATAGATCACAGGCTCCGAGCGGATAAACCAGTCGGCAAATGTCCCGGCAGGAATATCGACGACATCTGTGATCTCATACTTCGTTAAGTCTTCATATTTCAGGTCAATGTGAAAGGCATCGTTAATGAACGGAATAAGCGTTTCAGGATCTGTCACAGTCCCGTCAATGTCAATGCCGAAACGGTATTTTTTCACCATGGTGCGCCTCCTTTTCCGTTTTGAATGTGAAGCGATCGTGCCGCCTGTTGTCCGGGCCAGGCCTGGAAGATAAAAGTTGCCGCGCATGAAGAAACACCGGCTTGTTTTACGCCGGTGTTTCGGTCAGACGGGGTTCACGTTTTGCGCGGCCTGTTTTTGGTAATACGCTTCGGCAAGCATGTCGATTTCTTTTTTCAATTCTTCTACCATTTTATCTTCCGGCACTTTCCGTATGATTTTCCCTTTGCGGAACAGGAGGCCTTCCCCGCGTGCACCGGCGATCCCAATATCCGCTTCTCTTGCTTCACCGGGGCCGTTGACGGCGCAGCCGAGGACGGAAACTTTAATCGGCGCTTTTATGGTCTGTAAATATTCTTCGACTTCGTTTGCAATGCTGATTAAATCGATCGCAATCCGGCCGCAAGTCGGGCATGAAACGAGCGTCGGGGCATTGGAGGAAAGCCCGAATATTTTCAGCAGTTCACGCGCGACTTTCACTTCTTCCACCGGGTCGGCGCTTAAAGAAATGCGGAGCGTGTTGCCGATTCCCATATTTAAAAGCGTCCCAATCCCGGCGGCACTTTTGATGGTGCCGGAAAACAGCGTCCCGGATTCAGTAATACCGAGATGGAGCGGGTAGTCAAATGTCCGGGCCGCTTTCTCGTACGCTTCGATGGCAAGGCGGACATCCGAGGCTTTCATCGAAACGATAATGTCGTGAAAATCCAGGTCTTCCAGAATCCGGATATGGTGCAGGGCGCTTTCGACCATGCCGTCTGCTGTCGGGTATCCGTATTTTTGCAAAATTGGTTTTTCAAGGCTTCCAGCATTGACGCCGATCCGGATCGGAATGCCGCGCTCTTTTGCCGCTTTCACGACCGCTTCGACTTTTTCGCGCTTGCCGATATTACCCGGGTTAATCCGGATTTTATCGACGCCGCCTTCAATTGCGATTAACGCAAGCCGGTAATCAAAGTGGATATCCGCGACAAGCGGGATATGGATTCTTTTTTTTATGTCGGGAATAGCCCTTGCCGCCCGTTCATCCGGGACGGCAACGCGCACGATCTGGCAGCCTGCTTCTTCAAGCCGCTCAATCTGGCGGACAGTTGCATCGACATCATGTGTTTTCGTCGTCGTCATACTTTGAATGAATAATTCATTGCTGCCCCCGATCGTCAAGTTACCTACCTTGACAGGGCGCGTTTTTGTACGGTGTATGATCTCACCCAAGGATATTCGCTCCTTTAATGATCTATCAGTCCATAAACATTTTACCAACTTACATTTTACCAATTTACTGCCCCGATTGACAAGCCATACTCCGGTTTTTACCGGGATTCGCCGTAAATGGGAAACCGGTATGTTTGTCCAATTTGGATGTCTTCCGGTGCAATTCCGCCGTTTAGTTTGCTGAAATCGCGGATCACTTTTTCAATCGAAGGCGCCGTCCCGCCTGATATTTTTTTGACAATCGTAAGCACCGTGTCACCGGAATGGACCTTGGCTGTGACATACGGACCGTGGGTTGTTTCAGGTTGTATGGCAACGTTTTTTTCGGTTGTTTCTTTAGCATTCGTCGGGATTGTGCCTGCGTGGAGATCGTAGTAGATGCTGTAAGAGATAAGGGCAACGATAAAGAGCGCAAATATTTTTTTCAACATGGACATTCCCTCCTTTTATGAGTGCTACCAGTATATGCCGGTATGCTGTAATTAGAACCCGGGATGATTCTCAAAAATGCAGGCGAAAAATTTGCCATTTATCAATCGGTTTTGGTACATTAAATATGACAAATCTTTGAATCTTTTCGGTTCAAAACACTACATAAAGGAGGAATAAAGATATGACGTACACTTTACCGCAATTGCCGTATGCGTATGATGCCCTGGAGCCTTATATTGACAAGGAAACGATGAACATCCACCATACGAAGCACCATAATACTTATGTCACCAATTTGAACAAAGCGTTGGAAGGCCATGACGACCTTGCTTCCAAATCCGTTGAGGACTTAATTTCGGATTTGAATGCGGTTCCGGAAGAAATCCGTACAGCGGTTCGCAACAACGGCGGGGGACATGCCAACCATTCGCTGTTCTGGACGTTGCTTTCGCCAAATGGCGGCGGCGAACCTAAAGGCGCGCTGCTTGACGCGATCAACAGCAAATTCGGCAGCTTTGAAAAATTCAAAGAACAATTTGCAGCGGCTGCAGCAGGCCGTTTCGGTTCCGGCTGGGCATGGCTTGTTGTCAATAACGGCGAGCTTGAAATTACAAGCACCCCGAACCAAGACAACCCGCTTTCCGAAGGCAAAAAACCGGTTCTTGGCCTTGATGTTTGGGAACATGCTTACTACTTGAAATACCAAAACCGCCGTCCAGAATATATTTCTGCATTCTGGAATGTCGTGAACTGGGACGAAGTGGAAAAACTGTACGAAGCAGCGAAATAATCGCGATCCATTTAAAAAAGGGCGTGCCGCGCCATTTGCGTGCACGCCCTTTTTGCATGCGCCGTGCATGGCGATTCGCTAGGCGGTGTAAGTCCGCTATGGGGGTAGGTAGCGACCAACCATTAGCCAAGAGC
>NZ_CALPDC010000044.1:0-23119 GCF_943193165.1 Weizmannia agrestimuris | reverse complement strand
TATTCACTTGTCAATGAGCAGCAGAATGAACTGGAAATTGACATCCACTTTGGATTTAAACTTATTATACGAGGAGGAATGGAATTGAATCAGAAAACAGGGATTTCAAAAATTTTTTCACTAGGCCTTCAGCATGTGCTTGCCATGTATGCCGGTGCCATTTTGGTTCCAATCATCGTTGGCAACGCGTTAAAGTTTTCCCCCGAGCAGCAGGCATTTCTAATCTCGGTAGATTTGCTGACATGCGGGCTCGCGACCCTTCTTCAATCATGGGCATCAAAATGGTTCGGAATCGGCCTCCCGGTTGTCATGGGTACTTCCTTTGTTGCTGTGTCCCCGATGATTACGATCGGCACCGGATACGGCATTCATGCCATTTATGGCGCCATTATTGCTGCAGGTTTGTTCATTATTTTGTTTTCCAAAGTATACGGGAAATTGTTAAAACTATTTCCGCCTGTCGTAACGGGGACGGTGGTGATGATCATCGGATTATCCCTGATCCCGACCGGTATAAACAATATGGGCGGCGGACAGGGGAGTAAAGATTTCGGATCTCCCGAAAATTTGCTGCTTTCCTTCGGTGTGCTGGCGCTGATCCTCATTATGAACCGCTTTTTTAAAGGTTTTTTGCGCGCCATTTCTGTGTTGCTCGGGATCATTGCCGGCACAATTGCTGCAACCGTTATGGGGAAGGTTGATTTCACAGTCGTTGCGGAAGCTTCCTGGTTCCGTGTTCCGGCCCCTTTTTATTTCGGCATGCCGGCATTCCATATTGTCCCTGTCATCACGATGATCATCGTCGGAACGGTCATTCTGGTGGAGTCCACTGGTGCTTTTCTGGCACTCGGGGAAATGACGGACAGGAAATTAACCGGTAAAGACATTACAAACGGTTACCGGGCAGAAGGAATTTCTTTTATCCTCGGGGGGATTTTTAACGCCTTTCCTTACAGTACTTTTTCCCAAAATGTCGGCCTTGTCCAGCTTGCCGGCATCAAAACGAAAAAAATCACGATTGCTGCCGGCATCATCCTGATCTGTCTCGGAGTGCTGCCGAAAATTGCCGCATTGGCGACGATCATTCCAACTGCTGTATTTGGCGGCGCAACGGTTGTCATGTTCGGAATGGTTGTGTCTTCAGGGATCCGGATGCTGCGGAATGTTGATTTCTCGGAAAACAGCAATTTGCTGATCATTGCCTGCTCCGTTTCGCTTGGGCTCGGTGCGACGGTTGTCCCGGATTTATTTCATGTTTTGCCGCCCATGCTCAGAATCCTGGTGAATGACGGCATCATCTGCGGCAGCCTGTGCGCCATTATTTTAAACTTGCTCTTGCCGAAAAAAGACCGCGTGCGTGCGCCTTCTGACATTCCCGTACGTGTCGTGGATCCGGCTTTGAAAGAAGGATGAAGATGGCGACGATCCATGAATTCAATCAAATCACGAAGGATGCATTTATAGAGCAGCTTGAAGGGATATTTGAACATGCCCGGTGGCTTGCCGAACAAGCAGCAGCTGGCAGGCCTTACCATTCGCCGGATGAATTATTCCGGAAGATGGTAAAAATGGTGGAAGACTCAGGGGAAGACCGGAAACGGGAGTTGATCCGGGCACATCCGGATTTAGGCGGCAGGATGAGGATGAGCGCGCATTCGGCGTCAGAACAAAGGGAATCCGGGCTGCAGAACCTGACAAAGGAAGAATATACAAAGTTTCAAAGAGCCAATGAAAAATATAAGAAAAAATTTGGCTTTCCTTTTATATTGGCCGTTCGCGGAAAAAACAAGGAAGAGATTTACGCGGCAATGCGCGAGCGGCTTTGCCACAGCAGCGAACAAGAATTTCAAACCGCACTGGAGCAGATTTATCAAATTGCTTATTTCAGGTTTACTGCGCTCTTTAACCAATCGAACGAAAATGGAGGAAATAGTGATGAGTTTGGAAGCACTGAATAAACGGGTACAAAAAGATCTATCTTGCCTAGCGTTTGGCGGGGCAGACTGGGTTCGGCCGGTTGTTCATCAGGAAGGCCATGTATATGATGCGATTATAATTGGCGGCGGACAGTGCGGCGTTGGCGTGGCATTTGGTTTGTTAAAAGAGCGGATCTCCAATATTCTTGTAATTGATGAAAATCCCAATGGTTATGAAGGACCGTGGGATACGTATGCACGGATGCTGACGTTAAGAACGCCAAAACACCTGACCTCCATTGATCTCGGGATTCCCTCACTTACTTTCAGGGCCTTTTGGGAAGCGCAATACGGAGAAAAAGCATGGGACGAGCTGGACAAAATCCCACGCCGAGAATGGATGAATTATTTACGCTGGTACAGGAAAGTGCTTCGCCTCCCAGTTCTGAACGAAGTTACTTTAACCTGTATAGCGCCTGAAGGAGGGGTGCACAGGCTGCAGATTGAAGGGAAAGGGGCACCTTCTTCATTTTTACTTGCGCGGAAAATCATCCTTGCCACCGGAATTCAGGGCGGCGGGGAATGGTATGTGCCGGACTTTATAAAGGAAAAACTTCCGTCCTATTTGTATGCCCACACATCGCAAAGGATAGAAATGGAAAAGCTGAGAGGAAAGAAGATCGGCATTTTGGGCGGCGGTGCATCTGCTTTTGACAATGCGAACCATGTGCTTGCAGAAGGGGCGGCAGAGGCCCATGTATTTATCAGGGGAAACGATTTAAAGCGGATTAACCCGATTCGCCAGATGGAACTTTCCGGAATGATTGAACGGTACCATACTTTGTCTGATAAAGATAAATACGCAGCGATGGCCCATTTTTTCAAGTATAGCCAGCCGCCGACAAATGATATTTTTAACCGTGCCAGCGCCTGGCCGGGCTTTCGGCTCCATACCGGGTCACCGTGGCTGGATGTAAGGGAAGAGAGAACACAGGCAGTTGTCACCACCCCGCATGGAGCGTTTGCTTTTGATTTTTTAATCATTGCCACCGGTCTTGTTTCCAATCCATCATTGCGGCCGGAATTGCGGCTGGTTGAGCCGTATATTGCCCGCTGGCAGGATCGGTTCAGTGCGCCGGAAAAAATAAAAAATCCTTTGATTGATGCGCATCCATACCTTGGTCCGGATTTTTCTTTCCTTAGCCGCAATGAAAAGGGGAGGCGGATACTCTATGGTTTGTTTGCTTTTAATTATTCGGCCCTCATTAGCTGTGGGTTGTCTGCTTCCGCTTTATCAGGCTTAAGATTTGCAATCCCGAAAGTTGTCCAAGGCGTTGCAGATCAACTGTTCCTTGATGACCGGGAACAAATATTAAAAGACTATTTTTCCTACCGTGAAATAGAATTTACCGGCAATTGGACAGAAAAAGCGATTGCCTCCGCTGAGTTGTAAAGAAAGGATGGCGCATATGCCCGGTTTAACAACACATATTTTGGATTTAACACATGGCAAACCTGCTGAACATGTAAAAGTACAGTTATTTAAATTTGATCCGGCAACATCAAGGTGGCGGTGTCTTGCCAAAACGGTAACAAATAAAGACGGCCGGACGGATGCCCCACTGTTATCTGCTGAGAAAATAGATTCCGGCTTGTATCAGCTTGTTTTTTCTATCGGTGATTATTTCTGCAGCCAGGGAGCAAATCTTCCGGACCCGCCTTTTTGGGGTGAAGTGCCTGTCCGGTTCAACATTTCTGATCCGGCTGCCGGTTACCATATTCCGCTATTGATTTCTCCCTGGGGGTATCAGACCTATCGCGGAAGTTAAAAAGGGAAGAGGCAGTTTGAACGGCCTTCACCGTTTAAACGGACGCTCCCCCTTATGCTTGATCGATCACCCCGAGCATTTCCAAACCATGGTAAATACCGGATTCGGTAACGCTTGTCGTCCGGTGTTTTGCATAAGCAAACAGTCCGGGGTTGCTGTTTGCCATCGCAAAACTTTCGCCGACTGCCTCCAGCATTTCTTTATCGTTCATGCCGTCCCCAAACGCAACGGCTTTTTCTTTTGGAATGCCGAGGATATCCAGGGTTTTGGCTACAGCCATGCCTTTATTCACTTTATCAAGAATAACGTCGTAACAATGCCTGAATCCATCAATGTTGACCTGGGATAAATGCAGGCCGGGCAAATCTGCATACAATGCGGCGCCGTTTCCCCGGACATTCACAAGCGTAATGCCCAATACTTGATCAAGTACTGCCGGTGTAAAAGGGGCGTTTTGGCGAAGGTGGATTTTTTTTATAAAACTTTTCACTTCAGGCACATCAAAAGAAGTGATAAAGTTTTGCCGGTCCGTATACAAAACGACTTTATGTCCGTGCTTTTCGGCAATGCCAATAAATTTATCGACAATTTTAGGGTCCATTACCGTTTTAAAAAGGTTTTTTCCTCTATAGACAGCAAGTGTGCCGTTATAGCCGATCGCGGATTCGATTTCCAGTTCGTCCATCAGCCACGAAATTTCATGAAGCGGCCTCCCGGTTGCCAGGAAGACTTCCATGCCGTGCTTTTTTGCTTTGACCACGGCCTTTTTTGTTGAAGGCTGGATCGTATCTTCCGGTGTCAAAATCGTTCCGTCTACATCTAAAAAAAGTGCTTCATAGTGTCCCATCATTTCGCTCCAGTATGTATAATTTTTCACTTTTACTTTACCACAAATAAAAATGAATGTGAAAAACTTCGCTATTGTTGTTTGTCTACCAATCTTCATGCTATCATGAAAGCATATGATTACAGAATATAAAATGCGGGGTGCATGAAAACATGAATAAAGGGAACAGTCCTTCTTACCAACCGAAAAGTGATAAAAATTTTACGGCGCTGATTATCACCGTTTCCCTTATCGCAAATATTATCATTTTGCTGCTCTTTTTTACGAACATCGGTTACAAGGGTAAAGTAGGATTTGATATTTATATTTTGCCGAGGATGAACGCCGTTTTTAACAGCTTTACGTTTATTTTTCTCGTCTGCGCGCTCATCGCCATTAAACGGAAAAATATCAATGTGCATAGAGGATTTGTACTGGCCGCTTTTGCGTCAACGTTTTTGTTTTTGCTTTCTTATTTGACATTCCATTATCTTTCGCCTGAAACGGCAAGATATGGCGGGGAAGGGGCAATCCGGTTCATCTATTTCTTTATCTTGATTACCCACAGTTTTCTCGCGGCCATTATTGTTCCGCTTGCTTTGTTCGCACTTGTGTGGGGATGGACAATGCAGGTGAAAAAGCACAAAAAAATTGTCCGTTGGGCGATGCCAATCTGGCTTTATGTCAGCATCACCGGCGTGATCGTTTACTTGATGATGGCACCGTATTATTAAAGAACAGTACACCAGCCGCTGGTCCGGCTGGTGTTTTTTTTGTGCAACTTTTGTCATAAATTCTTGTTTTTTATCGAAAATAAAAGGCTGGACATGTATAATAATAGGGTACAGGAAGAAGATTTTTGAAGGAGGGGTACATATTTGATGGTCTGGACATTGGTAATTTTATTTGCGGTATCCGTTGTGTTGCTGATCATGTCCATCTTTAAAACGCGGAACCGTGCGAAAGAGGAACAGCAGGAATTGGAAACGGTGCATTTGGCACTCATGGATGAAATCAATCATCTGAAAGACGGCATCCGGACGCTTGAACTGGAAATGGACATTCTTGAAAAAGAAGCCGGCATCCAGCTTTCTGCCTTTGATAAACAGTTCAGGCTTGAAGTGCTGGATTTATATAAACGCAACTACTCTATTGAAAGCATTGCAGAAAAAAAACAAGTGACAAAAGCGGAAATTGAGGAAATTCTGGCCCCGTTTATGGCGGCGAAAAACGAAAGGAGCAAGGTTGCCGGTGGGAATGAATAAATTGAGCAGCTTTGCCGCAGGGATTTTGCTCGCCACGGCTGTAACAGGCGCCGTTTATTTTTCCGAAACAGGCAAAGCAGCGGACAATACGGTGAAAAAAACAAATACGGCTGAAACTGCAAAACTCTCCAACAGCCAGATGAAAGACAAACTAGAGCATGCAGGATATGTCGTTCAAACCAAGGCTGCATATGACAAAGATCTGGCTGATGCGAAGTCATCCGCTGAAAAATCCGCGAAAACCAAAACCGTCAACCGGGTTGTGTTCCAGGTGACGGATGGGATGACGAGCATTGATGTCGGCAAATTGCTTGAGAAAGCTAATATCGTGGATGATGCATTTCAATTCAGTAAAGATGTCGAAAAGAAGGGTGTTGAGAATCATCTTCGCCCTGGTACTTATGTCGTGGACAGCACGATGAGTTACGATAAAGTGATTTCAACCATTTTTAAAAAATAATCATGAAGCTAGCTGCCTGCCGTACTGCGGACCGGGCAGCTTTTTTTGCGCCGTTTTTCCGGTTTACGAAATTTTCACTGCAATAGTATGATTTTAAATGTTAAAATAAAGAAAACAAGGAGGGAAGACAACTGTGAAAAAGACAAAATTAGTAGTTGCAGGCGTTGGGCATGTCGGTTCGTATGTGCTTGCAAATGCGATGAAACTGGGCCTTTTTTCGGAAATTGCTGTATTGGATAAAAAGAAAGGGGTCGCATTTGGGGAAGCGCTCGATTGGAGACATGCCACGGCACTTACATATATGCCAAACACAAGCGTGAAAGCAGGGGATTACTCGGAATGCGCCGATGCGGACGTCATTATTTGTGCAGCAGGGCCAAGCGTGCTTCCGTCGGAAAAAGACGAAATGCCGGACCGGGCAGGGCTTGCCAGGACGAATGCCGCCGTGGTGCGGGAAGTCATGGCAGGGATTACGAAATATACAAAAGAAGCTGTCATCATTTTCATTACAAATCCGCTTGATACGATTGTCTATATTGCTGAAAATGAATTTGGCTATCCGAAAGGGCGGATATTCGGAACAGGCACCATGCTTGATTCGGCCCGCCTCCGCCAGATTGTTGCCGAAAATTACAGCATTGATCCGAAAAGTGTAACGGGTTATATGATGGGCGAGCACGGGTTTACCTCATTTCCGGTTTTTAGCCGTTTAAATGTACAGGGATTCCGTGAAAAAGAACTGGACAGCGTGTTTAAGGGAAAAGAACCGTTGGACAGGGAAGCTTTCAGACAAAAGGTGGTGAAAACCGCTTTTGATGTCCTGAATGGGAAAGGGTGGACCAATGCCGGTGTCGCTGAAGCTGCAGTGACATTGGCAAAAGCCGTGATGCTGGATGAAAAAAGCATTTATCCAGTTTCCGCCACTTTGCATGGTCAGTACGGATATAATGGTGATGTCGCTTTAAGCATACCAAGTGTCATCGGCCGTAACGGAATCGAACAACAGCTTGAAATTGAACTCGATGAACAGGAAACATCCTGGCTGCACGAATCGGCAAAATCGATCCAAAATACAATGGCATCGGTAAAAACCGGAAAATCGTATATTCAGGCTTGATCTAAAAAATCCGCTGCATTATACAGCGGATTTTTTAGGTGAAAACGATTCTGGCCAAAGATAATCTCTGGGTACAAGGGAAAAGGAGTGGCCGGGCAACTCCGCAATGTGATGATTTTTATCTAGTTAACATAATATATATTATAACTAGTTGAGGAGTAAAATGAAATTTTATCTCAAAAAAGAAGATTACTTTAAACATTGAGACAGAAACGATTTTTTGTGAAATACAATCCTTTATTGCATCTTTTCATCTCATCAGGACGGGATTTCGGTTTATCCGTATGCGGTCGCGGTCATTGATCGTTCCGGGTTTATTCCATCACTCAGCGTTATTGCATTTTCATCTACATTTTCGCACATTCTTTCATTGAATCGCCCTAAATTTTGGCTTATTCTTTTACTTACAATACCAGCACACTCTTTTTGCTTTAAAATTTTTCTTCTGGCTGATTTCCCTGTTTTTGTGCTTTAATGAGCATTCCGCATCGGTTTGATTTTACGCCTGCTTTTTCTTCAAAGTAACTGCAAACGTTTATACTTTTTTGATGGTTTTAAAACTGTCTATTGAGGTAAGTCAATTTTTCGAACTGTTCTTTCCTTTTATTGTAAACCTTTTCTTGCGGTGGTACACTAAAAATTGTAAAGAAAAGTAAACGCTTACTTTTTCTATAAATATATCCATCAGGAGGCATGCATCATGTCAGGCAGAGTTGCAGTGATTACAGGGGCCGGCAGCGGGATTGGCCGGGAAACAAGTTTAACTTTTGCACGTAAAGGCGATTCCGTTGTGGTTGCCGATATTGATGAAGAAAAAGGGCTTGAAACGGTGGAATTGATCAAACAAGAAGGCGGAGATGCTGTTTTTGCCAAGACGGATGTTTCCAAATTTGAAGAAGTCGAATCACTTGTCAATCAGGCAGTTGAAATATACGGGACGATTGACGTGATGTTCAACAACGCCGGAATCGGAACACTCGGGCATATCCTGAGTATGAAAATAGAAGATTACTTGCGTGTCATTGATGTCAATCAGCACGGCGTGGCATACGGGATCATTGCTGCAGGCAGAAAAATGCGCGAGCTGGATGTAAAAGGCGTCATTATCAACACGGCTTCCGTATTCGGTTATTTGGCAAATTTCGGTACTTTCCCATATCAGGCTGCAAAAGGCGCTGTCCGGATGATGACGCAAAATGCCGCGCTCGAACTGGCACAATACGGCATTCGCGTCGTCGGCATTGCGCCGGGTTGTGTGGATACCCCGATTATACAAGCTTATAAAGATGCCGGAATGACGCAAAAAATGACAGAACAGCAAATGCGCAAAAAACTGATCCGCCCGGAAGCGATCGCAAATGCGGTTTATCTGTTAACGCTTGAAGAAGCAGATGCTATTAACGGAAGCGTTGTCATGCTTGATGACGGCTATGCTTCTTTCAAATAACTTTCTTGGATGCTCAAACTTGCTGCTCTTGAAGTGTTGGAAAAATTTCCGTACACCCCTTCTCCCCCCCTTTCCGGTTCAAAAGGGCCTCCTCCCTTTTGAACCGGAGTATTCTTGTTCATTTCATCTCTGCCCGCACGAAAAAAGTGGCAATCCAAAACGCTATGCAAATAGACTTTACACAAGAGGTTCATTTTGTCATTTTTGTGGAAAATTATGTTACAATATTCATACAGCTCTCGTTTTTGATCCGGCTGTCTTCGTCCCTGTCCGGGGCGGTTTGAAAGAAATTACGAGAAAGTGGGAGTATGTATGGGGAGTCAATCATTTACATCAGCGCCGTTAGAGGCAGAAAACCCTTTTTTTCGCCGTGCGCTGTTTACGTTCAGCGGTGCGCATTTTTTAAATGACCTGGTGACAACCGGCATGGTTCCTGCCCTTGTTGTCATGTACAAGCATGCGCTTCATTTGAATTATACGCAATCCACTTTAATTGTACTGGTTTCTTATTTTACTTCATCGGTAACACAGCCGGTTTTTGGCATGCTGACGGACCGGAAACCGCGGGTCTGGCTTTTTTCGCTCGGTGTCTTCTTATCGATTGCCGGCCTGAGCCTAACCGCCATTGTGCCATCTCTCCCATGGCTTTTGGTTTTTATTGCGCTTTCCGGATTCGGGTCGGGCGTCTTTCATCCGGAAGCATCACGCGGCACCCATTTTGCGTCCGGGTATAAAAAAGGATTGGCACAGGCAATATTCCAGGTTGGCGGAAATGCCGGGCAGGCTTTCGGGCCGCTTATGATTCCGCTCTTTTTGGTGCATACCGGCATACACGGCCTGATCTGGCTGCTGCCGGTTGCTCTTTTATCCCTTATTTTAACCGCCCCCCTGCTTGGCTGGATGAACAGCAAAGTGCAAAATATCCAGCGCCGGAAAAAAGAAATCGCCGGAAAAAACCATATTCCCGGCGTCATCCTGCTTGTTCTGGTCATTATTTTGCGTTCCTGGTGCCAGGTCGGGGTTGTTATTTTTCTTCCGTTTTACATGAAACATGCAAGTTTGGAAACAAGCGAACTGTTGAACTTTGTCTTTGTCGGCGCCGGGGCACTGGGCACGCTTTTTGGCGGCATTATTTCAGACCGGGCCGGCATGAAACGGCTGCTTGTCGTGTCCATGTTCCTTGCCACGCCTTTTGCGCTTGTGCTGCCGCATTTAAGCGGCTGGCTGGCTGTACTAGATCTGCTCTGTTTCGGTTTCAGCGTCCTTTCAAGCTTTTCTGTCGGCGTCATCTATATGCAAAAGCTGTTGCCCAAAAATATCGCGCTTGCTTCCGGCCTGTCAATTGGTTTCGGAGTCGGCGCCGGCGGAATCGGTTCCGTTTTCATGGGCGGCGTTTCCGATATGTTCGGGGTTGCTGCAGTATTTACCATTTTATCTTTCTTGCCCATGATCGGCGCTGTCATATCCTGCTTTTTGCCAAATGAAAAAAGGCTCGCAAATTAAAAAGTGTTGTATACATTTTCGCATGTTTCAGCTGTCGGTTCGTAAAAACAATGCAATTTATACCGGGCAACGAACGGCTGGTCATACCATGTGGGCGGGCAGTCCCCCTGCGGCCTGAAATACCATAAACTGTATTTGGCAGGCCAATGCCTTTCGCCGTTAATCGCACGTCTGGCCAACCGCCGTTCGCTTTCCCGTGCCCGCTGGTAAAAATACCCGTGAATCACTGCTTCAAAAGCATGCGGCTGATAAACCATTTGCGGAATGGTCCGGAGCCCGATAAAATCCGAACAATTCGCCCTGATCCGGTTTATGCCGACATTGCCGACAAGCAGCATGCCAAGCTGCCCCTCCCCTTCTGCTTCCGCCCTTAAAAGCCGTGCCAGTAAATCGATGTCTGCACTTGATGCCTTTACGACTGCCATTTTAAGCCTCCCTGGATTTGCAAATTGCGCACAAGTTCCGCTTTTTATCTTATGCTGCAAAACACCAAAAGAGAACCCCACCTGTGCCTGAAATAAATCAAGCACCCGGGCGGAAAAAACCGGATGCTTGATGTTTGTTAAATCCGAAAGAGTACCGGGCTATAAGTTTCGGCGCACAGCACAAAAGGGCAATCGGCAGAAACGGATCCTGCCAATTAAAAATTGGTTTCTAAAAATACCGGACAGTGGTCACTGCCCATTATTTCCGGATACATGCCGGCACCTTTTAAACGGCCGGCAAGTCTTTTGGATACGAGAAAATAGTCAATCCGCCAGCCGATATTCCTTTCCCTTACTTTATTCATATAAGACCACCATGTATATGCGCCTTCCCGCTCAGGATAAAAATACCGGAACGAATCAATAAATCCGCTGTTCAGCAGCCCGGTCATTTTATCGCGCTCTTCCGCTGTAAACCCTGAATTGCCGATGTTGCTTTTTGCATTTTTTAAATCAATTTCCTGATGGGCAACGTTCATATCGCCGCATACAATGACCGGCTTCTTTTTATCAAGATCCGTTAAATAGGCCCGCATCCGGTTTTCCCATTCGAGGCGGTAACCGAGGCGGGCAAGATCGCGCTGGGAATTCGGCGTATAAACATTGACCAAATAAAAATCTTCATATTCGAGTGTCAAAATCCGGCCTTCCGGTTCTGTCCGATTTTCCCCGACGCCGTAGCGCACGGAAAGCGGTTCTTTTTTTGTAAAAACGGCCGTGCCCGAATACCCTTTCCGCTCGGCATAGTTCCAATATTGATAATAGCCGTCCAAATCAAGGGCGATCTGGCCTTCCTGCAGTTTCGTCTCCTGCACGCAAAAAATGTCGGCGCCGGTTTCTGCAAAAAATGCAAGAAACCCTTTTTTTACACAGGCGCGGAGCCCGTTCACATTCCAAGAAACAAATTTCATCCCCGGTTTCTCCTCCATTGCATTTAAAAGTTCAGGTGTTTTAATGCTTTATAAACCGCAGCGACGTCCGCTTTTCCGGTTCCGCCTGCTTTTGCCCGGCTGTATGTTTTTTCGGCTGCGTCCGCCAGCGGCAGCGACATCCCGGCTTTTTTGATCTCCTCTTTTGCAAGGCCAAGGTCTTTTGCCATTAATTCAAGCATAAATGCAGCCGGAAAATCCTCTTGTAAAATTGCCTTCTTTTTCATTTGGAAAATAGGTGTATTGCAAGCAGAAGCCGAAATCATTTCAATGAGATCCTTCTTTTCAAGCCCGAGCTTTTCCCCGAGGAGAATGGCCTCGGACGCTCCCTGGATCGTCAGGCCGAGCAGCAAATTAATCGACAATTTCGCGGCACTGCCTTTTCCGTTTTCGCCAAAATGAATGGTGGTTTTCCCTAAAACTTCAAATACGGGGGTCACAGCTTCAATCTCTTCTTTCCGGCCGCCGGCAAGAATGACGAGATTGCCTTCTCTTGCAGGCTGTACCGAACCCGATACCGGTGCATCAATAAAATGCCCGTGCTTTTCTTCCACCCACTTGGCAAAACGGATGGAATCGGAAGGGCTGACGGTACTCATATCCACGACTGTTTTCCCTTCCGTGAGGCCGGCAAGCACCCCGTCTTCCCCTTGTAAAACGTTTTCCACTGCCGCGGCATTGGTCAGCATCGTGACAATGACGTCCGCATTTTCAGCGATTTCTTTCGGCGTTTTGCAAACGGCGGCGCCGGCTTCAGCCAGTTTTTCCGTTTTCTTAATTGTGCGATTATACACAAACAAATCGAAATGCGCATCTAAAAGGCGGTAGGCCATCGGAGATCCCATATGCCCTAAACCAATCCAACCTATCTTCATGACAAAAGCCTCCATATTTAGACAAATTCACCTAAAAGCCATCAGCTTTAAAGGGATATTCTGTTCTTATTCTAATGTTAAAGAAAAAATGCGGCAAGAAATACGCAATTTTTGTAGAAATATTTGGCGTTTGTATTGAAGAAAAAAGCGGTATTATACAAGTATAATTGATGTTCGCCAATCCTTATGCGGGGGGGGGGGAAAGTGAAAATCAAAGTCGGAAGTTGGAATATGTTAACGCTCCAAGACAAGTTATCGATTTTAAAAGCCATCAGCCGGCGAAACAAACGTGGGCATCAGTAAAAAGGCGCCGGTACGAAGCAGGCGCCTTTTTCCACTCTGTATAAGTGCTCCCTATTCTTTACGGCCATATCCCTTCATACAGCCGGATATATGCATTTGCAGAATTCTCCCAGCTGAAATCAAGCCCCATCACCCGTTCAGACAACGACTGCCATGTTTTCGGCTGGTAGCGGAAAAACCAAACGGCCCTTTCAACTGTGTAAAGCATATCGTACGCGTTATAGTTTGTGAACGAAAAACCGTTGCCTTCGCCTGTGAATTCATTGTATGGCTTTACGGTATCTTTCAGCCCGCCGGTTTCACGCACAAGCGGCAATGTGCCATACCGCATGGCGATCAGTTGCCCGATGCCGCACGGTTCAAATTTGGATGGCATTAAAAACAAGTCACTGCCCGCATAAATTTTATGGGAAAGGGCTTCATCGAAATAAATATGTACGGATACCCGGCCCGGATACTGGTTTTCAAGATGCCGGAATGCTTCCTCGTACTGATGCTCGCCTGTGCCAAGAAGGACAAACTGGACATTTAAACTTAATATCTCATGTATTACATGTAGCACCAGATCGATGCCTTTTTGTTCCACCAGCCTTGTCACCATCGATATAACGGGAATACCGGAATCCGGCTGCAAATGGAAAGCTTCCTGCAAGGCTTTTTTATTCTTTAATTTTCCCGGATAGTCCTCATATGTAAAATACAGCGCGTCGTCTGTTTTGGGATTATAAGCATCCGTATCAATCCCGTTGACAATGCCTTCGAAACGGTTGCTTTTCATCCGCAAAAAGCCGTCAAGATTTTCCCCGTAATACGGCGTCTGGATTTCCCGGGCGTATGTCGGGCTGACGGTTGTAATGGCATCTGCATAAGCAATCCCCGCCTTTAAGTAGCTGACATTCCCGTAAAACTCAAGGCCATCCACATGGAAATACAATTCGCTTAAATCGAGAAGATCAGACAGAACACTTTTTGGAAATACGCCCTGGTAGCGCAAATTATGAATCGTAAACATCGTTTTGATGCCCTGGTAGAAAGGATGGCTGGAAAAATGCGCTTTTAACAGCACGGGAATCGGCCCGGTTTGCCAGTCATGGCAATGGATGACATCCGGTTTCTCGTTCAAATAAGGAAGAGCTTCAAGCACTGCACGCGAAAAAAAGGAGAACCGTTCGCCATCATCGAAATAGCCGTAACTCCCGTGCCGTTTAAAATAATACTCGTTGTCCAAAAAATAATAGCGGATCCCCCCTTCCTCCAATGTTTCAATCCCGCAATACTGCTTCCGCCACCCAACCGGCACGGTCAGGCTTCCCATAAAGGAGAGGCGCGCTTTTACTTCGGGTTTTAAATCTTCATATTTCGGCAGGATGACTGCCGGATGGATCCCCGCTTTTTTCAAAGCTTTGGGCAATGCCTGGATAACATCGCCCAGCCCCCCTGTTTTAATAAATGGCGCGCATTCTGAAGCAGCGAATAATACGTTCATCTTGTCCCCTCCATCAAATGATCTCTTTTTTGCATAATACTTTTGGATGCGACGGAGTCCCGACAACCACCTTATGCTGGGTAACGGCCACCTGCTTGTCTGCGATGACATTTTCCAGTACCGCATCTTCTTCCACTTCTGTTCTTTGCATGATGATGCTGTTTTTCACGACTGCCCCTTTCTTGATTTTCACGCCGCGGAAAATAATACTGTTTTCCACTGTCCCTTCAATTAAACAGCCGTTTGCAATAAATGAATTTTTTACGTCCGCTGTTTGTCCGTATTTTGCCGGCGGCTCATGTTTGATCTTGGTCAGAATTTCCCAGTCGCTGTAAAAGAAAGCGCGGATCGTATCCGGGTCGAGCATGGCCATGTTTGCCGCGTGGTAACTGTCCATGGAGTGGATAAAGATCATATTGCCGCGGTGGTGATACCCCTTAATTTTAAATTTATGGACATTCGCTTTGATCGCATCCCGCAAAAAGTCATATTCTCCGTTTTCAGAACAGGTTTGGATGAGATCCATCAGCAACGGTTTTGACAGCACATAGGTTTCCAGGCAGACGAAGTCGCCCTTTTGCGGAGTGGTAAACAATTCGATGTCCCGCACGTTGTCCTCTTTATCTACCACCATTTGATGATAGTTCGGTTTTTGGATCGGCTCCCCGTCATATTTCCTGTATACAACCGTGATATCTGCCTGGCTTTTCTCATGGAATGCGACCAGCTCGCAAATATCGAGTTTGCTGACGTTGCTTCCCGGCGAGATGATGACAAGGTCTGCCGAGGCGCGTTCAAAGAATTCGCGATGATCATAAAAGCCCTGGATATCCCCCTTCAATTTTGCATCATCGGCAACCGGCGGCAGGATAAACAGCCCGCCGTCGTACCGGTCCAAATCCCATTCCTTTCCTGAACCAATATGGTCTATGATCGATCTGCCGTTGTCTTTCGTAAAAACGGCAACCTGGGTAATTTCAGCATGAATGAGATTGGAAAGCGCAAAATCAATGAAGCGGTATCTGGCGCCGAACGGAACGGAAGCAAGGCAGCGGTGTTTCGTTAGCTCCTTTAAAATCGGCTTTTCGTTGATCAAATTGATAACTCCTAATACGTTCGTCATGTTTCACCCGTCCCTTTTATAAAACTTCTTTTATTTCCGCTTCTTCTCCGTTTTGCGGACAGCTGTACAACTGAATATCATTTGGCTTTGAAGGCGTGATTTTTTTGCCGTTTTCAATGACGGTGCCGCTCGCAATAATGGCGCGTTCGATCGTCGCATTGCTGCCGATCGTGACATTCGGCATGATGACGGAATCCCGGATCGTGCTGTTTTTGCCAATATAGACATGATCCGAGATGACAGAATGGAAAACATTCCCGTAAATCCAGCTGCCTTCGTTGATGAGCGCGTTTTTAATATTGGATTGGGGCGCAATGTATTGCGGAGGATGGTTCGCATCTCCGGTGAAAATGCGCCAGTCCGGGTCATCCAGATCAAATGCCGGTTTTTCTTCCAGCAGGTCCATATGTGCTTCCCAGAAGCTTTGGACCGTGCCGACATCTTTCCAATAACCTTGGAATTTATAAGCATACATTTTCTTTTTATCCTTCAGCATTTTCGGAATAATGTCTTTCCCGAAGTCATGCGAGGAAGCGCTGTTTTTCTCGTCCTGTATTAAATATTCGCGCAAATGCTTCCAATTAAACAGATATACGCCCATGGAGGCAAGATTGCTCTTTGGGAATTTCGGTTTTTCTTCAAATTCAACAATTCTTCCTTCCGCGTTTGTTACCATAATGCCGAAGCGCCCTGCTTCCTGCCACGGGACTTCAATGACGGCAATGCTCGCCTGCGCCCCTGCTTCCACATGCGATTTTAACAGTTTCCGGTAATCCATTTTATAAATATGATCGCCTGAAAGAATCACAACATATTCCGGATTGTAGTGGTCAATATACTGGATATTTTGGTAAACCGCATTGGCCGTCCCCTTATACCATTCGCCGCCGTCTTTCCCTACATACGGCGGCAGTACGGTTGTACCGCCGAAATTTTTATCTAGGTCCCACGCTTTCCCGTTTCCGACATACGAATTTAAGAGATGGGGTTCATATTGCGTCAGCACGCCGACGGTATCAATGCCCGAGTGCATGCAGTTGCTTAGCGAGAAATCAATAATTCTGTACTTGCCGCCAAAAGGCACTGCCGGTTTTGCCAGCTGGGATGTCAAATCCCCGAGCCTTGTTCCCTGCCCGCCTGCTAAGAGCATTGCCATCCATTTCTTTTCTGCCATTATTTTTTACCACCCCTTTGCCGTTTTGTTGATTGCTTTTTAAAGATCAATGCACTGAGTGGGGGAATGCTGATTTCCATACTGTATGGCTGGTTATGAAAAGGCTCCTTATTCACTTGGATTGCTTTTTTGTTCAACAAACCGCTGCCGCCGAACTGTTCATCATCCGTATTGAAAATTTCAATATATTTTCCGAATGAAGGCACGCCAATTCTGAATTTGTCATATTTGTTTTTTGAAAAATTGCAGAGGACGATGCAATAATCCCCTTTCCGCTTTCCTCTTCTCATAAAAATTATGATGCTTTGCCTGCGATTATTCGGATCAATCCATTCAAAGCCTTCAGGGTCATGGTCCTGCCGCCACAAGCTTCTTGTGTTTTGATAGAATGTGTTCATGGCTTTTGTAAACTGAAAGAAGGTCCGGTGCGTTTCAAAATCCAGCAGCATCCAATCCAGCTGCGTCAGGTCTTTCCACTCGTCAAACTGTCCGAATTCGCTTCCCATGAATAATAATTTTTTACCCGGATGGGTCATAAAATAAGCATAAAGAAGGCGTAAATTTGCAAACTTTTGTGAAAAATCCCCAGGCATTTTATTGAGCAGCGATTTTTTTCCGTAAACCAGTTCATCATGCGAAAAAGGAAGTACATAGTTTTCCGAAAAAGCATAGTGCATGGAAAAGGTGAGGAGATCGTGGGCATCAGGCCTTTTTTCCTCCGGTGTCTGCATATAGGTGAGCACATCATGCACCCAGCCCATGTTCCATTTATAATTAAAGCCGAGCCCGCCCGCGTAAACCGGCGCTGTCACGAGCGGCCACGATGTTGCTTCTTCTGCAATCATTAAGGCATGCGGAAACTTTTTAAAAACGGCTTCATTTAGCTTTTTGATAAACTCGACAGCTTCCAAATTGACGTCACCGCCATATTGGTTTGCCAATTTCTTTTCGTCTCCCCTGTCATGGTTCAAATAAATAAGAGAAGAAACTGCATCAACCCGGAAGCCGTCAATATGATAAACGTCCATCCAAAAAAGGGCATTGGAAATAAGAAAACTGAAAATTTCAGGTTTCTGAAAGTCAAAATTGTATGTACCCCAAATCGGCCGTTCCGCCATGTCAGGATCTGCAGGCTCGAACAGCGGTGTTCCGTCAAACCGGCCAAGGCCGTGGGCGTCTTTGCAGAAATGGACGGGAACCCAGTCTAAAATCACCCCAAGGCCGTTCTGATGGCATTTGTCGATAAAATACATGAAATCTTCCGGCTTCCCGTACCGGCTCGTCGGTGCATAGAAACCGGTAATCTGGTAGCCCCATGACCGGTCAAACGGATGTTCCATCATCGGCATAAGCTCGATATGCGTATAGCCATGGCCGGCAACGTATGGGACCAGTTCGTCTGCCATTTCACGGTAGGTGTAAAAATCACCATTGGCTTTTTTCTTCCATGAACCGAAATGCATTTCATAAATCAGCATCGGCTCGTGGTATGGGTCGGATTTTGCTTTATGGCTCATCCACTTTCTATCATGCCACTGATACATGCCGGGATCATAAATGACAGATGCCGTTTTCGGGCGTACTTCCGAATAGAACGCATATGGATCCGCTTTAAAAAAAGTATTGCCTGAAGGCCCTGTAATTTCATATTTATACAGTTCACCAGGCGCGAGATCCGGAATAAATAATACCCAGATGCCTGAATCTTTGAGCCGTTTCATTTGGTGTTTGCTGCCATCCCAGCCGTTAAAATCGCCGGCTACGGCAACGGCTTGCGCATTCGGCGCCCAAACTGCAAACCGCACGCCCTTTTTTCCTTCATACTCCATGGCATGTGCCCCGAACAAAGTATAGCTCTCGTAAAGGGTGCCTTCGTGGAATAAATAAAGCTCGAAATCAGTGGGCAGGACTTGTTGCGAATTTTTTACTGAATTTTCCAATGTCGCACCTCCGCTATTTCAGCATACTTTTACTATTCGTTATGAATTTTACGAATCCTGCAAAAAAAGCCATCTAATTTTGTCGAAATGGAAACAAAATGATTTTATTTTCAAATCCGCCATTCCGTTTACCAATAGACGCCCATTCTGCAGTGAACGCTGCATCAGTGGAAAAAGAAAATCAGCCGGCGTATATTTTCAGAATAGAAAAAAGCTGTTTTAAATGCGCCGCATTGGTTTGACATGCAATGAATATGCGGGTCGCGACTTAAAACAGCTTAAAATCGGCTGTTCAATTGTTTAGCGGACGTCCATTGTTTTGAAGAACTGGTACGCCAAAGAAACAGACCAGGCAAGCGGTTTATTTCCATTCGGCACGTACTTGCCGCCGATATAAAGTTCCGGGATTTCCCAATTTTCCGTAATGATGCTTTTGGTTTTTTCCACATATTCATTTGCCTTATCATACATACCCAGTTCATAGAAACATAAACCAAGCCATGGAAAACCAAAGCACCATTCGGCTTCGGCGCCTTCATTATAGTATTGGTCATTGACATAGCGGATCACACCGTATTTCCGTTCAAGCGTTGTGGTGACATCTTCCAGTATTTGAAGCGCCATATCTCGGTTGACAATCCGGTAAGGGTAAATGAGAGACAGTAAAGCAAGGTCGGTCGGTTTGCCTGCGCTCTCCCGCGGCAGCAGTTTATAAAGTGTTTCTTCCCCTTTTTCAATCAGCCCATCCTCCACATGCACGAGCATCCTGACTGCTTTTAAGCCGGCAACGCATGCCCCGACACTTGAAGCATGCACTTCCATATTCTCTTCCCACATCCCGTTATCTTCGGCCTGCCAATATTCCAGACACTCGAGATAGTCAACCAGTTTTTGGATAATCTCCAAATCTTTCTGGCTGCGGATGATTTTTTGGCCGTGGTGGACGCCTTCCCCTACGCCCCAAAGGAAAGCCCCGATAGCATCGTTTTGGGCATGGCCCCATTCTTGCGGGAGTTCCTCGAGGTCAGTGGAATAGCGGGCGTGGATATATTCATATAAATACCGTGGCCTTTTCTTTGTATGAATGTCAATTTTCCACTCATAGCGGATAAACAGATCAAGCAATGCCTGGTATGCTTTTTCATAATACGGGGACGGCGTGGCTAAAAAAGGCAGAACGGTATATACGACATCTCTGATCCAAACATAATGGTAGTCGGAAGACAAACTGGCGGTATAGGCACCGTTTGGCAGGCGCATCCGGTCAATGACCTCAACAGCTTTTTCGATGTTCATCAATCTTCACCTCCAAAAAGTTGATCCATACCATTAGTGTTGGCAAGAGGCTGATCCTTTTATAACCATTCCAACATAACTCCCCTGTTTTAAAGCGCTTTCAATAAGATCTTTGCTTTTTTCAGATGCATTCAAGCCGGGAAAAGCCGTGTTTTGACAAACGGCGTTGCTACCATTGCCAGCCATTTCTTTTCCTGGACGGTTGTTTTTTATATATTATGTCTGCATTTGTTGGATGATTATATAGAAAGCCTAATCAAGCCCAATTTTTTTGCCCATTTCTGCCCGCTTGAATTCCGGCATCCCGGAGTTTTTTCCGTTCCTTTCCCTTAAATGCTTGTTTTGGTTTTTGTTTTTATTGTGTTATCAGCACACAGTGTAATTTGATTACATAGGCGCGGCATGGTTTCCAATTTGGCATAATTGCGGTTTTGTTTGCTATTCATTTTCTGTTATTAGCACAATGTACCATACGTACATCTTAATCTTGATATGGATGGGGAAAATGTGACAATGTATGAGTTTTTAGCACATTGTGTCTTTTGTTTTTTTCGCTCTGCCTTTCAGCCGGATTTTGCCCAAAGCACACACGATGTGTAATTTTGCCCTTTTTGCACAAGCTAGCATTGATATTCGGTATGAATATCACCGGTATCCAAATCCTTCCAAGAGGTGATCGTATGAGCTACAAAGACCAGCTGGATCCGCATTCCGAGTTGTTCCATTACAACTGGACGCGGCGGAAACATACAAATTCCCAGGTCAATGGCGAGACGGAAGTTACACAAAACACCATCATCTTGAGGAGCAATGCAAAAGCGCATCGCTGGTGAGGATACTAAAAAGGCCGGGATGATTCCCGGCCTTTTTTGGTTGTGGTAATAAACGGAAATCCGCCAAAACGCTTGTTTTTCGTTTAAAATCATGCTATATTGGTATAGCGATGAGCTGAATTGCATAAGCCGGCAAGGCAACCTTTTTGGAATGCACAATGTGGAGTGCAAGCCTTAGCCGCCGCAAGAAAGATTGGAAAAAAGCGCCCCGGACCGGGCGCTTTTTTCATGTTTATATGGCCGCTACATAGGTTTCTTCTCGCCATGCTTCATGCATGGACTGAACAATAAAATCAACCGGGCGGGCTCCCGAAATCGCATATTTCCGGTTGATGACCATAAAGGGGGCAAAATCCGCGCTCAATAGATCTGCTTCTGCCTGGTCTTTTTTGATATGCTCCAAGTAAACATCCGTTACAATGGCTTTTTCAGCCGCTCTTTTATTCAGTCCGGCCATTTGGGCAGCCTGTAATAGATCTCCTGTACCTGGTGAAGGCTGCCGGGCATACGTTTCAAACAGGGCCTTCGCAATGAACGCCTGCTTCCCGTGTTGTTTTGCATAGTGCAGCAATTTATGGCTCTCTTCAATATGTACTTCTTTTTCGGGGTTTTTCACGAAACTGCGAAATTCCAGTTGAATGCTTTCCCTGTGGCCAAATTGTTCCAGTGCCTCGCCAAGTCTTACAAAGGCAAGATAAGAATCTGCCGATGAAAAATCCGACCATAATTCTATTTTCATAACTTTATAGCTCCTTAAGCCTTTCAAAATCCTTGAATTTTTTTACCAGTGATGATTAAATCGTGCATGCGTCCGTCAAGCACAGCTACTTCTTTCAAATGCCCCCAAGTTTCAAACCCGAAGGATGCAAACAACTTTAAACTGGCCTTGTTTTCGCTGAAAATAAAGCCGAGCAGTGTTTCCACCCCTAGCTTCGGGCAGGCTTCCAACATTTTCCCGAGCAGGTGCTTCCCGGCTCCTTTACCTCTCCATTTTTCGCTGACATAAATACTGACCTCAGCAGTAGGCTGGTAAGCTGGCCTTCCGTAAAAATCGCTTAAACTGATCCAGGCAGCAATCTCCCCGTCTGCTTCCAACACCCAAAGCGGCCGGCTGTCCGGGTGATGGGCTTTAAACCACGGCAACTTTTCTTCTACGGTGACCGGGACTGTGTCAGCCGTTATAATCCCGTTTCCGATGCAGGCATTATAAATGTCCAAGACCTCCTGCAGATCTTCTTCTGTGGCATTTCTGATTAGGCCATGCTGTATCATCGCTCATTTTCCCTCGATTGTAAAAGTCTCCTCCGTTTTCGGAACGGAAGCTTTGTATTATAAACAACATTTTATAATAATTTCACGTAATTGAACAGTTTTTTTATGTCCTGCACACCAGACCATGCTGAAAACACCCGGTATGAAGGCAACCGGCTGCCGGATTCCGGCGGCATTTCCGGTTTCCGAAAGGGCAGGACAGCCGCCACGGGCATCATTCAAGCTTTGTCCGCACCCAAAATATCCATAAAGTTTTTCAAAATGCCGGCGGTTAATCCCCAAATAACATAATCCCCGTAGTAATAAAAATACTCGTCCATTTGCTGGCTGTTCCATTTATATGATTTACCACCCTGAATTAAATGGAAAGGAAAATCCTGGTCAGGCTCCACCTTAAATTCAATCCGGTAACATTCCGGCGCTGTTTTGGCAAAATGCGAAAGCGGGACTGTAAAGACTTCTTCCACTTCGCCCGGATTCGGATGAAAAGGCATATCCGGCAAAAAACCCGCAAACGGAAAGATCGCGCGCCTTCCATATGATGAAACGACATAGTCAAGCGGGAATACGTTGCGGATGACAGACGCATCCATGCACAGTTCCTCGGTTGTTTCCCGAATCGCGGCTTCCATTGGGTTTTTGTCCGTCGTTTCAATTCTGCCGCCCGGAAAACAAATTTCCCCCGGCTGTTTTCTTAACTGCCGGGACCGGACTTCAAATAAAACATGAAGGCCATCGCCTTTTTGAACGAGCGGCAACAGGACCGCAAACTGGGACAAACGGTCCATTCCAAAAACGGACGGTTTCCGCCTTTTTAATTTTTTAATAATGAATGCCTCGTTCAATCGATTCCCCCCTTTTAAACTTCGTTTCCATGATGTGAAAACAGTTTTCCCTATACCTAATATATACCACAGTTTTCAAGAAAAGGATGCATTTTTCTCCCCTCCTTTTTTCTCCCGGAGGGTCAAGTCTTTTTTTGTGTGTAAATTCCTCTCAGTCGGGATAGAGTAATTAACCCGAATAAATGTCTGTCGCTT
>NZ_CALPDC010000043.1:0-23437 GCF_943193165.1 Weizmannia agrestimuris | reverse complement strand
ATTCACTTGTCAATGAGCAGCAGAATGAACTGGAAATTGACATCCACTTTGGATTTAAACTTATTATACGAGGAGGGAGTTTGATGGCGGAAAGAACCATGATTATTGCAGAAAATCTTGCCCCCGGCCTGCTTGATGAAATCAGGAAATTGGTTCCGGAATGGCGCATACTGGCCGGAAAAGATCCGGCGCATTGGCAGAGTGAAGTGAAGAAAGCTGAAGTGATTGCGAGCTTTCGAAAAAAAATGGAAAAAGATGCATTATCGGAAGATTCCGCTCTCCGCTGGGTTCAAAGCTGGAGTGCGGGGGTGAACAGTTTCCCGCTCGAACAATTTGAGAAAAAGGGGCTCTTTCTGACTTCCGCAAGCGGCATCCACGCCTATCCGATTTCTGAAACCATTTTTGCAATGATGCTGGCATTGACAAGGAAAATCCATACATATGTCAGATATCAAACGAAAAAGAAATGGGACCATGCCGGGTTAAAACTGGAAATGCACGAAAAGGTGATCGGCATTATCGGTGTCGGGGAAATCGGGCTTGAAACGGCAAAAATTGCCAAAGCCTTCGGGATGAAAGTGCTGGGCGTGCGGCGTTCCGGTGCGCCTGCCGGGTTTGTAGACGAAATGTATACCAACGGGCAGCTCCATGATATGCTTCCGCTTTGTGATTATGTCGCCGTCTGCCTGCCGCTTACGAAAGAAACGTACCATTTATTCGGGAAAGAAGCATTTGCCCGGATGAAGCCGTCTGCATTTTTTATCAATATCGGCCGAGGGGAAATCGCAAATGAAAAAGAACTGGCGGATGCGCTTTCCTCCGGCGAAATTGCCGGTGCCGGGCTGGATGTATTTGAAAAGGAACCGCTCCCTGAAGACAGCCCGCTTTGGGAGCTGGAAAATGTGATCATTACCCCGCACACGGCCGGCTCAACCGAACATTATGACGAGCGGGTTGTCCGGGATATCTTCATTCCAAATTTAAAACGGTACCTCGCTGGCAGCAAGCCGGACATTCATCTGGTCGACTATAAAAAAGGTTATTAACCTTTTTGCTGCGCGAATCAAAAAATACGGTGATTTTTAAATTATTTCATTTTTCCCTTTACAGAACTAAAATCTGCTGTTAGAATATTTAGCACAGAGCAAAATGATATTCGAAAAGTAATGATGAAGAAGGCGTATTTGCAAAAAGCCGCAGAGAGTCGGTGGTTGCTGCGAACCGATGCTTTTGCTGATACAATGCCCAGCGCTTCTGAACTGGCCGGCTGAAAATGATGTAGGCCGCACCCGGCACATGCCGTTATTTTCCCAGAGGCTGCATTTCGCAGCAAATGAGGGTGGCACCACGGTACATGACGTCCCTCCTCCACAAGGATTTTTTTGTGGCGGAGGGACGTTTTATTTTAATTTTATATTGGAGGATTGACGTACTCATGCTTTTTTGTAAGGAATCGCTATTCACACCAGGCCCGACACCCGTACCGGACCGCGTAAAACAGGCCATGAACCAGCCTATGGTCGCCCACCGCAGTGAAGTCTTTTCAAATAGCCTGAAGCAAGTGGCGACAAAACTGATGCCGGTCTTTGGCACAAAAGAACCGGTGGTCGTCATTGCCGGCAGCGGAACATCCGCACTGGAAAGCGCCGTCTGCAACGTTGTCCATGAAGGCGACCATGTCGTTGTCGTTGTCACCGGCGTGTTCGGGGAGCGTTTTGCTTCCATTTGCGAATCATACGGCGCCCATGTCCACCGCCTCAATATAGAATGGGGAACCGCCTGCCGCCCGGAACAGCTGGAAACGTTCCTTAAGGGGCTAAAAGATCCGGTCAAAGCGGTTTTTGCCACCTATTGCGAAACATCCACATCGGTGTTGAACCCGGTGAAAGACCTTGGGGCCGTTGTAAAACGAGTGACCGATGCCTTGTATATCGTTGACGGCGTCAGCTGCATTGGCGGTGTGCCTGCAAATATGGAAGATTACCAGATTGATATCCTTGTTTCCGGTTCGCAAAAAGCGCTCATGCTGCCGCCAGGGCTTGCCTTTGTCGCCGTCAATAAACGGGCCAAAGAGGCAATCAAAAACGGCCCTGAGAAACGGTTTTATCTCGACCTGAACCGTTATATCGATTCGTATGATGAAGCTGTGACCACTCCATTCACTCCGCCGGTTTCCCTTGTGTTTGGCGCGGAAGAAGTGTGCCGGATGATTGAGGAAGAAGGCTGGGACAATGTCATCAAGCGCCATGAAATTTTGCGCGATATGACCCGTGCCGGCGTGAAAGCTTTGGGCCTTCCGCTCCTTGTCGAAAACGACGCGGATGCTTCGCCGACCGTCACAGCGGTGAAACCGGATGGTGATCAAGCCGGGGCAATCAAAAAATATTTGCAGGATCATTTTTCAATGGTCGTCGCAAGCGGGCAAAAGCAGCTGAAAGGAAAAATTTTCCGAATTGGTCATATGGGTTACAGCACGCCTTTTGACGTGATCAACGTTTTAACCGCGCTGGAAATGGCGGTACACGAACTGAACGGAAGGGACACTTTCGGCATTGCGGTGAAAAAAGCGGAGGAGGCATGGAAAGCACATGTTTAACATTTTAGTAACGGATAAAGTAAGCGAAGAAGGCTTAAAAAAACTGTATGCGCACAAAGATTTTATCGTTGAGCACCAACCGGGCATTGCGCCGGAAGATTTAAAAGCCACAATCGGCCAATATGACGGGCTGATTGTGCGGAACCAAACAAAAGTGACAAAAGACATCATTGAGGCATCCGGCAATTTGCGTGTCATAGCAAGGGCCGGGGTCGGCGTTGACAATATTGATGTCGATGCTGCGACGAGAAAAGGGATTATTGTCGTCAATTCACCGGGAGGAAACACGATTTCCGCAACGGAGCATACACTCGCCATGATGCTTTCCCTTTCCCGCAATATCCCGCAGGCACACAAGTCCGCAGCCGCGGGAAAATGGGAGCGCGAAAAGTTCAAAGGCGTCGAGCTTTTCAAGAAAACGCTCGGCGTCATCGGGACGGGAAAAATCGGGACAGAAGTGGCGAAACGGGCAAAAGCATTTGGCATGGCCGTGCTCGGGTATGACCCGTATTTAACCGAAGAACGCGCGGCAAAGCTCGGCATCAAAAAAGCAACGCTTGACGAAATTGCCGCCCAAGCCGATTTCATTACGCTCCATACGCCGCTGATGAAAGAAACGAGGCATTTGATCAATGAAGCATTTTTGGCAAAAACGAAAAAAGGTGTCCGCATCATCAATTGCGCACGCGGCGGGCTCGTTGACGAACAGGCGCTGCTTCAGGCGCTTCAGGAAGGCCGCGTTGCAGGGGCTGCCCTGGACGTTTTTGAAAACGAGCCGGAAATCACGCCGGGGCTTTTGGAACTGCCGAATGTTATTGTAACACCGCATCTCGGCGCTTCGACCCGCGAAGCACAGGTCCGGGTGGCGGCGGATGTCAGCGACGAAATCATCCATATTTTTGAATCTGAGGAGATCCGCAATGCCATCAATATGCCGCAAACTTCCGGGGAAAACCGCGAACGGATGGAACCGTTCCTCCTTCTTGGCGAACAGGTGGCACAGCTCGGCATCCAGCTTTTGGATGAAGCGCCGGAAAAAATTGAAATTACGTACGCCGGCGAGCTTTTGGATGAAGATACAAAACTGCTGACGAGAACGATTATCAAAGGGATTCTGGCGCGTCATCTCGGCAGCACCGTTAATCTTGTCAATGCCCTCCATCTCTTAAAGGAACAGGGGTTGACATACAATCTGCAGCGCAATGCGTCGTTTAAGGGCTTTTCCAATTATTTGGAATTGGCACTGTATAAAAAAGGCAAACAAGTGAATATCGGCGCTTCGATCATTAACGGGTTCGGTGGCCGCATCGTGAAGCTGAACGATTACCGTGTCGATCTCCGCCCGGAACAGCACCTTCTTTATATCCGGCATCTGGACATCCCGGGCATGATCGGTCAGGTCGGATCGATTCTCGGCAGCAACGATACCAATATCGGCACGATGCAGGTGGGCCGAAAAGAAATCGGCGGGGAAGCGATCATGGTGCTCACGCTCGATAAAACCGCAAGCCGGCAAGTGCTGGACCAATTAAAAGAGGTAATCGGCATTAAAGCCGTTCAGACTTTGGAACTCGCAACCGGCTATACCTTTCAGGAAGAACCTTTTGTAGAAGTATAAATAAAAAGCATTCACGGCAAAACGCTGTGAATGCTTTTTTCGAATACAAGTCAAAATGAGGCTTGTACAACCCGGTTTTTATTGGACTTCCATCCTGAGGTCTCCGGTTTTTGCCCAGCCGAACAATTTGAGGAAATGATAGATGCCGAGCGTTGTAAAAATGGGTAAAATCACACCTGCCGCAATATAAGCAAGCAGCACGCGCATTCCCTGATTTGCGAGAATATTAAGCGGTGCAATTAAAGAATTCAGGCCAAGCCCGCCGAGTTCATACGGCACCTTCAAATGGAACATCATCGTTGCAACCGGCGCACAAATGAGCGACGAAACAAACGGTGGAATGACAAGGCGCGGATTTTTCACCAAATTTGGAAACTGGACTTTCGGCGTAATCAATGACTGTGCAATATTGCCGCCCCAGTCATTTTGTTTCAGCGACATTGCCGTAAAACCGACAAACTGGACCGTACAGCCGATCAGTGCGGCTGCGCTGGATACCGGATCAAGCTGCAGCGCAATGGCAAGCGCGGCCGAAGAAGCAGGTGACATGAGCAGGATGCTCCAGACGAGCGATACAACCATTGAGCCGAAAAGCGGCGAACCCTGTACAGACGCCGTAATTTCACCGCTCAGCCATTGCAAAAACGGCGTGGTGACAGCAGCAAGGCCAACGCCGGCAACACCGCCAACAAGAATCGCGGCAAACGGAATTGCCATCATATCGAGCTTTGTTTTGCCAGTTACGCGTTTTCCGACCCACGTTGCGACAACTGCAGCCAGCACAGCACTTACAGGTTGTCCGGTAACAATCGTAATCAAGCCGTCCTGGGTTGTGCCGATCGCGTTTCCGCCGACTGCCGCACAAGCCATCGAACTGAAAATGACCAATGTATTGCCGCCAAGCTGGTATGCAACGCCTGCGCCGATGGCCGGTGCCAACAGCGATTTTGTCGCTGCCCCGATCGTCAAAAAGCCGTCCCAGCCGAGGAATTTCCCGAACGTTTCAAACAAAAGGCCCAGACCCAAAGTCACGAGCACAGCGTTTGCTACCCCGGCAGATGCTTTATACGCCCTATCAATGACATAATCTTTAGTTGCTTGCTTCATCTTTTCCACTCCTTGAAATATTCCGAATTAAAAGCTGTTACAATCGCCGTTTCTGTTTTAGTTTCCGTCTTCAATGATTTCCGTCAAATGCCGGCTTGTCCATCTAGATTTCCGCTCCTTTTTTTATGATGTTAAAATATTACGTTAGTTTTAATTTTATTTAAAAATATTTTTTTCAAACTTTTATCTTCATTTTTATGGAGGAATTGGCAAAATTACACTATATTAATAAAATGATCATGTTAGATTTCCCTACAAAAATTTTCTTTTCAAAAAATGCCATTTTTCACGTAGCGGAATGTCCTGCGAAAAAGAGGCATGCCTTCGCATGCCCCAGCTCTACAAAAATATGTTTTTGAGGTCTGCCACATTTTCAAAAATATAATCTGCCCCGTGTTCTTCAAATTCGGCTTTTGCTTCTTTTCCGGACAAGCCGGTTAAAATGCCGGCAAATTGGGCGCCTATTTTTTGCGCAGCAAGCAGGTCTGCAAGCGAGTCCCCGACAATCAGGATTTCCTGCCCGTTTTCAAGCGGGAGGCTGCATTCCGTACAGTCGCGGGCGGGCGTGTTTTTCCCCTTTAAAGCAAGCAGGTAGGTAAAAGGGTTCGGCTTTGCAAGCGGCGTATGGCCGCCAAGCTCCTCTTCCGCCTTTAAAACGTCGTCCGCCGTTACAATATGCTCCTCATGAAACAACGGCAGCCAGCCAAGCGCCCGGAACGGCCCGTACGTTTCAAGCTGCGGCCTTCCCGTGCCGACACCAAGTTTCAGCCCTTTCTCTGCTAAAAAGGAAAACAAGGCACCGATTTTTTCCGGTTCAGCAAGCGGAATCTCCTCATCGAGAAACCCTTTTTTTCCCGTTTGCACGCTCGGCTTCCCGGTAGATGCCACAATATTTTGGTCGCCGACATACCATTCCTGAGAAGCATGCTCGCACACCGACCAGAGCGCGCCTTTTTTACCAAGCTGCGTATCTGTAAGCCCGAAGATTTCATAAGCAAGCTGATCCAACACTTTCAATAAATCCTGTTTCGTTTCAGGCCTCTTTGCAAACCAGTTTAAAAAGATGCTATAGTCGGTTTCAACCGGATAATGTGCAAGTACCTCGCGCATTTCATGAAGTGTTACATCACCGATTTCACTTGCCAGCCAGCCACGGATCCGGCCCGCTTCCTTTTCCTTTATTTGGGAAAGCAAGTGTAAAAGCTGGCAGGTGAACGTTAAATAAATCATATCCCAGTTCGCGTTCATCCCGCGCGATTTTAAAAACCGCAGCACTTCATCATGTTGAAAAACATCAGCCCGGATGCGCCTGATTTCCTCATCTGTTAAGGTTGTTTTAAATTGTTCCGGTGCGAGCCCTAAATAATGGCCACTATGTATCAATTCCCAGACGGTTAAGCCGGATGCGTCAAAATAACGTTCCTCGCTCAGCAATACGCCGTCCACATCAAATAATACCGTTTGAATCATCTCTTCACCTCTTTCCTACATCAGTGTAACAAAGGATGCTGTTTTTTTGTATCGTTTTCTCCCTTTTCGGCCTGCACAAAGAAAAGGCGCCCCGGGGCACAGCCTAGTGACAACGCCCGGCATGCCCCGGTCTGGTGCCCGGTTCTAAAGCGAAACAACCCTATGTTTTTTTTTGCCAGCCGTAGCCAGCCGTTTGAAGTGAGAAATTTTATCCAGATCCGCATTTCCGCCGCTTACAACAATGCCGACGTGCTTTCCTGAAACGCCAGCTTTGCCGCTTAATACAGCCGCGAATGCCGCCGCTCCTGCCCCCTCGACAAACATTTTTTCGCGTTCAAGCATATAAATGATGGCAGTGGCAATGTCTTCATCGCTTACTGTCACGACATCATCCACATACTTGCTGATTAATGGAAATGTCAGCTGGCCGGTCTCTTTTACAAGAATACCGTCCGCGATGCCCGAAACATGTTCGAGCTGGCTGTTGCCCATCCCTTTAAAGCGATTATAGGCGGCAGGCGCCCCTTCGGACTGCACGCCGATGACGCGGATTTTCGGATCATAATTTTTCAGGAGACAGGCCATGCCGGCAATTAATCCGCCGCCCCCGACCGGAATCACAACCGTATCAAGATCCGCGCATTGCTGGATCATTTCGAGAGCGATCGTTCCCTGGCCGGCCATTACTTCATAATCGTCAAACGGGTGAATAAACGTTGCCCCTGTGATTTGCTGGTCCAACACAGCCGCTTCATACGCTTCCTGAAAAGATTCGCCGGTCAGCACGACTTCCGCACCATACGCCTTTGTTGCCAATACTTTGGCAAGCGGCGTTTTTTCCGGCATATATATTTTTGCCTTCAACCCCTGTTTCGTTGCCGAAAACGCAACACCTTGCGCATGATTGCCCGCAGATGCCGCAATCACGCCGTTTTTTCTCGCATCCCCTGTTAAGTTCGTAATCTTATTCAGTGCGCCCCTGATTTTAAAAGACCCTGTGCGCTGCAGGTTTTCCATTTTAAAGTAAAGCCTTGTCCCTGCCATTTCATTGAATGTCGCCGATTCGTTCAACGGCGTCCGGTGCACGACCGGCAATAAATTTTCAAATGCTGCTACAATGTCTTTCGTTTGTAAGAAATCCCCATTGTTCTCGTCACACTCCTGCGTTTTCAGACGCTTCAAATTTTGAAATTTCATCTTCAAGCAATAATGTCAGCCCGATTTCATCCAGTCCCTTTAACAGCATATTCTTCGGATACGGATCAATGTCAAAGTGGATGGCCTTTTCTCCCGTTAATACCACTTGTTTTTCAAGATCAACCGTTAAAAAGAGCCGTTCTCTCTGTGCCTTGTCAATCAAATCGTGCACTTCTTCTTCCGGCAGCTCTACGGTTAAAATTCCGTTTTTCTGACAGTTATTATGGAAAATATCGGCAAAACTTGGTGCGATGACCACTTTAAAGCCGTAATCCTGTAATGCCCAAGGCGCGTGCTCCCGTGAAGAGCCGCATCCGAAGTTGTCGCCTGCCACTAAAATCTGCGCACCATCGTATTTCGGGTCATTTAAAGGAAAATCTTCCCTTTTATTTCCGTTTTCATCGAAGCGCCAGTTGTAAAACAGGCATTCCCCGAATCCCTGGCGCTCAATCCTTTTCAAAAACTGTTTTGGAATGATCTGGTCGGTATCGACATTTTTCCTGTCCAATGGGAATACGAGCCCTGAAAAAGTTTGAAATGGCTCCATTTGCTTTTGCCCCCTCTCTTCGTATAAATGAATGAATTTTCTTCTGCTGCCTGCTGCAAAAGAAGCAGCGCGCCATGCCGCCATTTAGCGGGCCGGCACAGTCTGGCCGAGCTTCCGGACATCGACAAATTTGCCGTAAATGGCGGCAGCTGCGGCCATCTCCGGGCTGACAAGATGCGTTCTGGCGCCGGACCCCTGCCGGCCTTCGAAATTGCGGTTCGATGTTGAAGCGCATCGTTCTCCGGCCGGGACAATATCATCATTCATGGCAAGGCACATGCTGCAGCCCGACTCGCGCCATTCAAACCCGGCTTCCGTAAATATTTTGTCAAGTCCTTCTTCTTCCGCCTGTGCTTTCACGCTTTGCGACCCCGGAACAATGAGGGCCCGGACTCCTTCTCTTACATGCCGTCCCTTTACAATTTCCGCTGCAGCCCGCAAATCGGCAAGCCGCGAGTTCGTGCATGAACCGATAAATACATGCTGGACAGGGATGTCTGTAATCTTCATCCCCGGCTCAAGGCCCATGTATTGCAACGCTTTTTCAACCGCCTGCCGTTCGCCGGGATCGTTGATTTCAGCCGGATCAGGCAGTTTTTCACTGACCGGGAGGCACATGGAAGGGTTCGTGCCCCATGTGACCTGCGGCTCAATTTCTGCTGCGTCCATTTCAAGCGTTTTGTCATAGACGGCGCCCTCGTCTGATGCAAGCGAGAGCCAGTATGCCGCTTTTTCTTCAAAATCTTCCTTCGGCGCATATTTCCTTCCGCGCAAAAAGGAAATGGTCGTTTCATCCGGGCTGATCAACCCCGCCCTGGCCCCTGCTTCAATCGACATATTGCAGACGGTCATCCGCTCTTCCATGGATAAATTGCGGATCGCTTCACCGGTGTATTCGACAATATGGCCGGTGCCGACACCAATCCCGAATTTTGCAATGATGGCAAGGATTAAATCTTTAGCCGTCACGCCTGGCCCCAGTTTGCCGTTGATTTTGATTTGCATCGTTTTCGGGCGCTTTTGCCATAATGTTTGGGTTGCCAGCACGTGTTCCACTTCACTCGTGCCGATTCCGAAAGCAATGGCGCCGAATGCACCGTGCGTGGACGTGTGGCTGTCGCCGCATACGATCGTTTTCCCGGGCTGGGTGAGTCCCAGTTCCGGCCCGATCACATGAACAATCCCCTGGTCTGGATGGTTGATGCCGGCAAGCGGGATGCCGAATTCCTGGCAATTTTTCTCCAAAGTGGACATTTGTTTTTTCGAGACCGGGTCTTTTGAAACCCTGCCCTTTGTTGTCGCAACATTATGGTCAACGGTGGCGAATGTTAAATCCGGCCTCCGCACTTTGCGGCCATTCATCCGTAACCCCTCAAACGCCTGCGGGGACGTAACCTCATGGACAAGGTGCAGGTCAATATAGAGCAGGTCCGGTTTCCCTTCTTCGCGGTGGACCAAATGGTTTTCCCATATTTTATCGATAATCGTTTTTGGTGCCATCGTATCACTCCCATCTGCCGCTTTTCGTTTTTTTAGATCAATCTCCGTTTCGCCTCTTCCTGTGATTAAAAACTGCACTGTTTTTCCATCCCGGAAAACGCGTGGACCGCCGTAAACAGCCACTTATTTTCTGTTGAAAAATACGCTCATTGCAAAATGCGTGGACGGGCTTCACTGTTATTTAATTTTTCAATCAGTTTGTCTGTGAGCTCATGGGTGCTGACCACTTTTCCGTTTTTCACCTGCAAATCACCTGTACAATAACCGTCTTGCAGCACATCATCCACCGCTTTTTCAATCGCCGCCGCTTCTTTCTCAAGTCCGAACGAATAACGGAGCATCAAAGCCGCCGACAGCACTGTCCCGAGCGGATTGGCTTTTCCCTGCCCGGCGATATCCGGCGCTGAGCCGTGGACCGGTTCATACATGCCGAACCGGTCGGAACGGAGGCTTGCGGATGGAAGCATGCCGAGACTGCCGGTAATCACGGACGCTTCATCGCTTAAAATATCACCGAACATATTCTCAGTTACAATGACATCAAATTGGCCCGGATTTGCAATCAGCTGCATCGAGGTGGAGTCGACAAGCATATGGCTTACTTCCACATCCGGATACTTTTTCGCGGTTTCCTCCGCAATTTCGCGCCACATTCTGCTTGATTCCAGCACATTCGCCTTATCGACGGACGCCAGTTTTTTTCTTCTGATTTGCGCAAGCTGGAATGCTTTTTCAATAATTCTCTCAATCTCTTCCCTTGTATAAGCAAGCGTGTCTACCACTTCATTCCCGTCCGGCCCGCGCCTTTCACTCGGGCGCCCAAAATAGAGGCCACCCGTCAGTTCGCGGACGATAACAAGATCGACGTTTTCCACCCGTTCCCGTTTTAAAGGCGATGCATTTAAAAGCGGGGCATATGCTTTAACCGGGCGCAGGTTCGCAAACAGCCCCATTTCTTTCCGGATTCCGAGCAGGCCTTTTTCCGGGCGGAGGGAAGCCGGGTTATGATCCCATTTCGGCCCCCCTACTGCGCCAAGCAAAATGGCATCGCTCCTGCGGCAAATGTCAAGCGTTTCTTCCGGGAGGGGCGTCCCCGCGTCATCAATGGCGGCGCCCCCGATCAGCGCATTTTCAAAAACGGCTTCATGCCCGTCATTGTCCAATACGGTTTTTAAAACGCGGATCGCTGCATCCATCACTTCCGGCCCGATCCCATCACCGGGCAGTACGGCCAGTTTCATTTTCATTGTCGTTCCTCCCCGAAAATCACACCTGTACTTGTTTTCTCGATTGCTGTTCCATTGCGTGCGCCCTGTTGATTGCATTTAAAAATGATTTTGCGGAAGCTTCCAGTACGTCTTGGGCAGACCCGCGCCCGCCGCATTCAAACTCCCCGCATTTCACTTTGACAAAAGCATCCGCAAGCGCATCTTGCCCGGAACCGACTGACTGCAGTTTATAATCTTTCAGCTCAATCGGGCCGTCAAACATCTTGGTGATCGTATGGTAAATCGCCTCAACACTCCCCGATCCGGTGCCGGCTTCTTCAACAAGCGTTCCTTCCGGTGTTTTGATTCTTACTGTGGCGGTCGGAATATTCAATGTGCCATACTGCACCTGCACACTTTCCAGTTCATAATGCGCAGCATCTGCCGCATCGGTTTGCTTTTCGGCTAAAATGGCGAACAAATCGTCATCGGTCACTTCTTTTTTCTTATCCGTCAATGCTTTGAAAGCTTTAAACGCTTCGTTCAGTTTTTCCTGGCCAAGATCAAAGCCGAGCGCTGCCGCCCGTTCTTTAAAAGCGTGGCGGCCGGAATGTTTTCCGAGCACAAGCCGGTTGCTTGAGAATCCAACCAGTTCCGGGGTGATGATTTCATATGTCGAAGCCTCTTTTAACACGCCGTCCTGGTGGATGCCGGCTTCGTGGGCAAAAGCATTCGCGCCGACAACCGCTTTATTGCCTGGCACCACCATCCCGGTCAGTTTGCTGACCAATTGGCTTGTGCGTTTGATTTCATCCAATTTCAAGCGGGTCTTCTTGTTGTAATAATCCTGCCTGATGTGGAGAGCGACCGCCACTTCTTCGAGGGCAACGTTGCCGGCCCGTTCGCCGATGCCGTTGATCGTCCCTTCCACTTGCTGGGCCCCGTGTTCAATGGCTGAAAGCGTATTGGCCGTCGCCATCCCGAGATCGTCATGGCAGTGGGCGGATAAAATGACTTTATCAATGTTCGGAACGTGCTCCCGGATATAGTCATACAGTGCACCGTATTCTTTCGGCGTCGTATAGCCGACGGTGTCCGGCAGGTTGATGACATTTGCGCCGGCATTGATCACTTCTGTAATGATTCGGACGAGAAAGTCTTTATCCGATCTCGTCGCATCTTCTGCCGACCATTGCACCAGTGGGAATTTTTGCTTCGCGTATTTCACGGCCTCAACAGCGATGGCTGCCACTTCGTCCGGCGTTTTTCGCAGTTTGTATTGCATATGGATCGGCGATGTGGCCAGAAAAATGTGGATCCTTGGCTCGGCGGAATGCTTCAGTGCATCCCAGGCCGCATCAATGTCCTGCTTGTATGCCCTCGCCAGGCCGGTAACCGAACTGTTCCGGATTGTTTTTGCGATTTTCTCAACCGCTTCAAAGTCCCCTTTTGAAGAGGCAGGAAACCCCGCCTCCATGATATCTACGCCAAATTTTTCCAGCTGTTTGGCAATTTCGACTTTTTCCACGGTGTTGAGGTTGACGCCTGCCGATTGTTCCCCGTCCCTTAACGTCGTGTCAAAAACATTAACCTTTTGCATTCACAGCCACTTCCTTTTGTTTAATCGGATTTTTGACAAAAGGCATTAGATCGCGCAGTTCTTCGCCGACTTTTTCGAGCGGATGATTTTGCTCGCGTGTGTTGATGGCATTGAACATCGGGCGGTTTGTCTGGTTTTCAAGCAGCCATCCTTTGGCAAATGTGCCGTTTTGGATATCTTTTAAAACCTCTTTCATGCGCTTTTTCGTATCTTCATTCACAACGCGCGGGCCGGAAACGAAATCGCCCCATTGCGCCGTATCAGAGATGGAATAGCGCATATTTTTCAGGCCTCCTTCATAGATCAAATCGACGATCAGCTTCATCTCATGACACACTTCAAAGTAAGCGAGTTCCGGCTGGTACCCTGCTTCCGTTAACGTTTCAAAACCGGCTTTGATTAAGGAGGTCAACCCGCCGCACAGGACAGCCTGCTCACCGAACAAATCCGTTTCGGTTTCTTCCTTAAAGGTTGTTTCCAAAACGCCGGCCCGGGCAGCCCCGATTCCTTTTGCATAAGCAAACGCCAGGTCTTTTGCTTCCCCCGTCACATCCTGGTGGACGGCAACAAGCGCAGGCACCCCGGCCCCTTCTTCAAATGTCCTTCTGACGAGATGCCCCGGGCCTTTTGGCGCAACCATAAAGACGTCAACATTTTCCGGCGGGACAATCTGGGTAAAATGGATGTTGAATCCGTGGGCAAATGCGATTGCATTGCCGGGTTCGAGCCCTGCTTCCACTTCTTCTTTGTATACTTTTGTTTGCTGCTCATCCGGCAGAAGCATCATGATGACATCCGCTTCTTTTGCGGCTTCCTTCACAGGCTTAACGGAAAATCCGTCCTGTTCCGCGCGGTTAAACGACCGGCCCGGCCTGACGCCGACAACTACGTCAAAACCGTTATCACGAAGGTTTTGTGCATGGGCATGGCCCTGGGAGCCATAGCCGACAACGGCGATTTTTTTCCCTCTCAATGCTTCTTCTTTGATGTCTTTTTCAAGATAAACTTTTGCCATTTTTCATTCTCTCCTTAAGTTCAAGATTTTTATTTTAATAGGGAATACGAGCTTAAATCGGTTACTTGTTTTTGCGAGCCGCGCAGAAATGCGGTCATCCCGGTACGGACCATTTCTTTAATGCCGTACGGTTTAAGCAGGTCAACGAGCGCCTCCACCTTGTCGCTGTCGCCGGTTACCTGGATGGTGACAGATTCCCTGCTGACATCTATGATGGAGGCACGGAACGGTTCGACAAGCCCGCCGATTTCGCTTCTCGTCTGCGGTGTGCTCAATACTTTAATCAAAGCAAGTTCCCGTGAGACGATGGCCTGGCCTGTGATGTCCTGGACTTTGATCACATCGATCAGCTTGTTCAGCTGTTTTGTCAGCTGCTCCGCCTGCCTGTCGTCTTCGACATTGACGACAATGGTCATGCGCGAGATGCCCTCCGTTTCGGTGCGGCCGACCGTAATGCTGTCAATATTGAACTGCCGCTTTGCGAGGACGCCGGTAATTTTGTTCAGCACCCCGCTCTGGTTTAAAACAGTGGCTACAACAATCCGCTTCATGGCTTCACCCCCATCATTTCATGCAGCCCCTTGCCCGGCGCGACCATCGGGAACACCGCTTCAAGCCTTTTCACGCGGCAGTCGACAACGGCAGGCCCTCCATCCTCGAAAACAGATTTCAGCACCTGTTCGAGTTCTTCGTTGTTCGTCGCGCGGCAGCCTCTGATGCCGTAGCTTTCCGCAAGTTTGACAAAATCGGGCTGGACCGGGATCGTCGAATAGGAATAGCGCTCTTCGTAGAAAGATTCCTGCCACTGCCGTACCATGCCGAGATACTGGTTATTCACAATGAATATCTTGAGCGGCAAATTTAATTCTTTTACAACGGCAAGTTCCTGTAATGTCATCTGGAAGCCGCCGTCGCCGCTGATCGAAACCACCAGTTGGTCCGGACATGCGATTTGCGCGCCGATTGCGGCCGGAAATCCGAATCCCATCGTGCCGAGCCCGCCGGATGTAATCCACTTGTGCGGCTTTTCAAACCCGTAATACTGTGCCGCCCACATCTGGTGCTGGCCGACATCCGTCGAAATGATCGCATCCCCGTTTGTGTAATGATGGATTCTTTGAATGACATGCTGCGGAGACAATTCCTCGCCGTCATCTTCGTACCAAAGCGGGAAATTTTCGGCGTATGCTTTTACATGGCGGACCCACTCATCCGTGCCGGCGTTTTGCAAATCTTCCGAACAAATCTTCTGCAAGGCTTCCTTTGCATCTGCCACGATCGGGATATCGGTTTTGACATTTTTGCCGATTTCAGCCGGGTCGATATCAATATGGACAACCATTGCATTCGGGGCAAAGTGGGCTAAGTTGCCTGTCAGGCGGTCATCGAACCGGGCCCCGATATTAATGAGCAGATCGCATTCGCAAATGGCCATGTTTGCCGCATACGTTCCATGCATGCCGCCCATGCCGAGAAAAAGCGGGTGGCGGAACGGAAAACTGCCAAGGCCGAGCAGCGTGTTTACGACCGGGATGCGGCACTTTTCCGCGAACTTGAGCAAAAAATCAGACGCCTTTGCATGGAGGATGCCGGCTCCTGCCAATATGACCGGTTTTGCGGAATAAGAGACAGCTTCCACAAGCTTTTTAATCTGGAGCGGATTCGGGCTTGTATTCGGCTGGTAACCGGGGAGATATACTTCCCGGTTTTCTCCCATTTCCACCGTGCCCTGCTGGATATCTTTCGGGATATCGACCACCACCGGTCCGGGCCGGCCGGATTTTGCAATATGAAAAGCTTCTTTGACGACCCGCGGCAAATCCCGCAAATCCCTTACCTGGTAATTGTGCTTGGTAATCGGGGCCGTCATGCCGATAACATCGGCTTCCTGGAACGCGTCCGAGCCGATGACGGAAGTGCCGACCTGGCCGGTAAAGACGACGAGCGGGAGCGAGTCCATCATCGCATCGGCAATCCCGGTGATCAGGTTGGTTGCCCCCGGGCCCGAAGTCGCAATGACGACACCTGGTTTTCCGCTAACGCGCGCGTAACCTTCTGCCGCGTGAATGGCCCCCTGCTCATGCCGGGCCAGGATATGCCTGACCGGCTGGTTGTATAGGGCATCGTAAATCGGTAAAACCGCACCCCCCGGATAGCCGAACATTACTTCGACTCCTTCCCGCACCAATAACTGGACAAGCGCCTCAGCACCCGTACATTCTGCTGTTTTCACATTGCCATCCATTCTTGCTTTCGCACACACGATTTAACCTCCTATTCTGATTTGCGCAGGCTCCTTGATTTATCCCAATAAAAAACGCCTTTCTCTCCTTGAAAACGGCAAAAGGAATAATCGTTTTTGCCGGTTTTGCAGGGATGAAAAGGCATCTTTTCATGGTACCACCCAACTTCACAGCGTTCTCACAAACGCCGCCTCATGCAGCATCGTTTACAAAATGCTGCTTTTGGTAACGGGTCCTCCGCTTCATGCGGCCGACCCGGCAAGTCCTAGTAGGCAGAACCGTTCAGACTTGCACTCAGAGGCGATGTCGTGACCGGGGTATTTACCGGGCTCCCAGCATCCCCGGCTCTCTAAAAAATACCTGATCCGATCACTTTGTCCCCGTCAACGTTTTTTGCGGTAATCCGATTTTTAAAACCCCGCCTGTATTCGCAGAAGTCACGAGTGCGGAATATCTTGCCAGGTAGCCGCTTGTGATTTTCGGCTCCGGCTGCACCCAATTTTGTTTTCTTCTTTGCAATTCTTCATTCGGAACATGGAGCTCAATCCTTCTGTTGATTAAATCAATCGTAATGCGGTCGCCGTTTTCAACAAGTGCGATCGGCCCGCCTTCCGCCGCTTCCGGTGAAATATGGCCGACGCAGATGCCGCGGGTTGCGCCGGAAAATCTGCCGTCCGTAATCAAGGCAACGGTTTTGCCAAGCCCCCGGCCCATAATGGAGGATGTTGGCGCGAGCATTTCCGGCATGCCCGGCCCGCCTTTTGGCCCTTCATAACGGATCACGACGACATGCCCTTCACGGACAAGGCCGCTGTCAATCCCTTTTTGAGCCTCTTCCTGGGACTCGAATACAATGGCCTCCCCGGTAAAGGTGTGAATATCCGGATCGACCGCTCCCACTTTGATCACGGCACCGTCCGGGGCAATGTTGCCATACAGGATGGACAAACCGCCGACCGGGCTGTAAGGATTTTCTTTCGGCCTGATCACTTCAGGATTGCGGATTTCCGCATTTTTCACATTTTCATAGATGCTTTTGCCGGTGATCGTCAGCCGGCCGGGGTGAATCGCCCCCTTAATCTTGCAAAGTTCATGGACAATTGCGCTGATTCCGCCTGCAAGGTGGACGTCGTGCATCGAGTAATCCGACGCCGGCATAATTTTTGCAAGATACGGGACTCTTTCCGCCACCTTGTTAATCCGTTCCAAATCGTAGTCAATTCCCGCTTCCCGGGCAATTGCCAGCGTATGCAGCACGGTATTGGTTGAACCGCCCATCGCCATATCAAGCGCGAAAGCATCATCAATCGCTTCTTCTGTGACAATATCGCGCGGCCGGATATCGTTTTTGATACAGTTCATTAAGTGCCCGACGGCTTCCCGGATAATGCGGTGCCTTTCCTCCGACGTGGCAACGATAGTGGCGTTGCCGGGCGGCGTCAGGCCAAGCATTTCCATTAATGAATTCATCGAGTTTGCCGTAAACATGCCTGAACACGATCCGCATGTCGGGCAGGCGCTCGTTTCCAGCATTTTCAGCTCTTCATAACTGATTTTTCCGGATTTATGGGCGCCAACGCCTTCAAATACCGATGTAAGGGACAATTGTTTTCCATCCGGCGCCATACCGGCTTCCATCGGTCCCCCGGAAACAAAGACTGCCGGTACATTTGTCCTCACAGCTGCCATCAACATGCCAGGGGTGATCTTGTCACAGTTCGGAATGTAAAAGACCCCGTCGAACCAGTGGGCATTGATGACCGTTTCGGCACTGTCGGCAATCAGTTCGCGGCTCGGAAGCGAATACCGCATGCCGATATGCCCCATCGCTATGCCGTCATCCACCCCAATCGTATTAAATTCAAACGGGACACCGCCCGCTTCCCTGATCGCCTCTTTTACTACTTCCGCAAACTTATTGAGGTGTCTGTGCCCCGGGATAATATCAATATAGGAATTGCACACCCCGATGAAAGGCTTGTCGAAGTCTTCCGTTTTCAGCCCTGCTGCATATAAAAGGCTTCGGTGCGGGGCACGGTCGATCCCTTTTTTGATCATGTCACTTCGCATTCCATCACTCCCATTCTATTGCCTGCGGGGTATTTCTTATGCCCGGTGAAAATCCGGTTCTTTAAATATCCGCCCGAAAAAATTTTTTATATTCTTTAATTGTTGTCAATCATACGACTTTTGATTGCCGAGGTCAACCCTTTTCTGTCAACTTTTTTGACAATTTTGATTTGAAAATCTATTTGGAAACGCTTTCATTATTGATTTTATTGACTTTTCTTTTTTTCATTTTTTGAGTTGCTCAGGATGGACTCCTTTTTTTTTTGCTGGTTGTACTTGCTGCTCGGCCGTTCTTATTTTTAGATCACGCTTGTATTGGCCGGGTTTTGACTTATCCAAAAACGGCATCATTTTGCGGCTTCTGTCCATTTTGATCGCGGGCACGGGGTTGAAAATTTTCCGAAAGAGATGTTGACAGATGAAATGTTCAGTGATAATCTTATTTTCAAATAATATGAAAAACAAAAGTCGAGGACGGGAAGAGTAAGTTTGGATCTTGTTCCCCAGAGAGTTGGCATATTGCTGAAAGCCAATGTTCAAGGCCATTCCGAAGATCATCCCCGAGATGCAAAGCTGAAGTTTTTAGTAGGCTTTGACGGTGATTCCCCCGTTAAGAAAGGAACACGTATGTTGGTACGTTGAATGAGGTGCCGCACGTTTTTGTGCGGAATAAGGGTGGTAACGCGAGCAAACTCGTCCCTGTTTCAGGGGCGGGTTTTTTGTTTTTCTCTACATTATTGCATCGAAAGGAAGCGGACATAGGATGAAAAGAAACGAAGTATTGTTTATCGGCTTTATGTTGTTTTCCATGTTTTTCGGAGCCGGGAATTTAATTTTCCCTCCTTTTCTCGGTATTCAGTCTGGATCGTCTTACTGGCCGGCAATGGCAGGGTTTATCGTAACGGGAGTCGGGCTGCCGGTGCTCGTTATCGCCGCAGTTTCGTTTGTAGACGGCGGCATCCAGGCGATCGGGAACCGTGTCCATCCGGTCTTCAGTACGGTATTTACCGTGATTGTCTATTTATGTATCGGGCCATTTTTGGCGATCCCGAGAAATGCAAACGTTGCTTATGAAATGGGGGTTAAACCGTTTCTTTCCGGGTCCGCCCACAGTTCGCCGGTCTCTTTATTGTTGTTCAGCGTCGTCTTTTTCCTGCTCGTCTATTTGACTAGTTTAAATCCTGACAAAATGTCAAATACGCTCGGGCGCTGGATTACACCGGTATTATTGCTGGCAATGGCCGTCCTTTGCGCAGCCGGTTTCTTCAAACTCTCCGGCCGCCCGTTTACGGCGCCGCTAGCCGGATACCAGACCGGTTCTTTCTATAAAGGTTTTATTGACGGATACTCCACGATGGATGCGCTCGCCTCCCTGGCGTTTGGCATCGTCATTTTAACAGCGGTCAAACATCGCGGCATCGCTAACCGGAAACAAATGACGGCCTATACATTAAAAGCCGGGTTGATTGCCGGCGCGATTTTGGCACTCGTCTATGTCGCACTCGGATTGATCGGCGCAAAAATGGCTTCAAGCGGCACGTTCCAAAATGGCACCGATGTCCTGACGGCAGTGTCTTCCTTGCTATTCGGGCAGGCTGGAAAAATACTGCTTGGTTTTATCTTTATGCTGGCCTGTTTTACAACCGTCGTCGGCTTAACGACAGCGTGCGGACAATATTTTTCCAATCTGGTGCCGAAATTCAGCTACCATGGTGTTGTCATTGCCGTTACCCTTACCGGCTTTACGCTGTCCAATCTCGGGCTCAATACCATTTTAAAATTTTCTGTCCCGTTTTTGGAAATGGCTTATCCGGTTACGATCATGCTCGTTGTCCTGACATTTTTCCACACGGCGTTCTGCGGCTCGAAGAAAGTATACGGCTTTGCATTGTTGTTTACAGGCGTGTTTGCTTTAATCGAAGGGCTGAAAGGATTCGGCGTCCCGCTTGGCTTTATCGGGGCATTCGCCCAAAAACTGCCGCTTGCCTCCGCCGGCCTTGAATGGGTAGTGCCAGCCCTGTGCGGAACTGCCATCGGACTTTTATTCAGCCGGCTGGAACACCGCACAAAAGAAACGCGTGCCGTCCAAGCAAGGGAACAAAGCTTGTAGCAGCCCGGAAAAGCTTCGCGGGGTAGCCTGGTCTTGCCTTTCCCGCGGAACGGACCATTAGGCGATGCATTTTCCCCCGGGCGGAATTTACGGGAAATTGCGGGCGCCCGGCGCAAAGCCCGTAACCGGATCCTAGACGCTTTAAGTTTTCAGCCGTAAAAAAAGGCCCTGCCGCCTGAAAAAGTGTGGGGCCTTTTTGATGGTTTCTATAATATCACTGTTAATACAGCTTAATTTCCTTGTTTAAATCATCATACTGAATATATTTTTTCAATGCCTGCTGTAATGTCACTTTTGTCTCTGCTTTATTTTCAAAGGAAAGGCCTCTTGTCACCATCTGCCTTACAATTTCCGGGCGCAAGCCGGTGATGACCACTTTGCATCCCATCATCGAAGTGCCGTCTATCATCTTAAAAATATGGTCGACTACATCCATCTCTACTTCTGCAATGCCGGAGAAATCCATGATCAACGTTTGGATATGCAGCCGCCCCACCTCAAGCAAAACTTTTTCTTCCAAAATATTGGTGCGGAACATGTCAATAGAACCGATTAACGGCAAAATACAGACGCTCGATGTAATTGGAATGATCGGGACGGAGAGGTTTTCCACCAATCTTTTTTGCTGGTCGATCAGCTCATCTTTATAGGTAGAATACCGGATAAAAAAGTGATTTAAAAATTGGTCAATACGGTCATTGATTTTTTTCTCCATGTCAAAAAAGTAGTCCTGGTCTACTTCAATCCCTTTTTCTTCCCCGTACTTTCTAAGGAATACCCATAATGTCCGGCGGATCGCCTGCACCCACTCCAGTTTCAGTCCGAGCGTCAAAGAATGAGTTGCCCAGGCAATCCCTTCCTGGCGGGCAAAGGCGACCAATTCCTCATCCTGCTGCTCGACGACATACGTCACAATTTTAAAAGCATTGTTCAACAAATCAATGTTCCCTATTCTTAAAATTTCATCAATTTTATCCTTAACATTTACAGCTTCATTTAATAACTTCTGTTCGAAGCTGTTTCTATTTTTTTTAAGGTATGCGATAATTTCTTCTTGTTCATTTACAATCGATCTCATTTCTCCACACCTCATCTATATATGATAAAAGGATGGCTGTTGAAGCGGCGGCCGCCCGCGTTTTTTGCGGCCTGTCCGAAGCGCAGCCAGGACAAGGAAAAATGGCCCCGCCTCTAAAACAATACCATTCTTATACCCCATACACCAAATAAATAAACATGCTTTTTATATAAAATGAACTTAAATTCTTGCATCAAGCCCTGGCACCAATTGCATGAGGATGACTTTTTTCAGCAGGCAACTGAGCGGCAATATCATGAATAAGAGATCATATATTTTCATCCAGGTCTCCCTTCGGCCCTGAAAAAAGCGGCCGTGGACAAATTTGCACCGGCTGATTCGCATTTGTTGCGGCATGGGCGGCGATGCACGACAGGGGGCCCTATGGCGTTCCCCATTCGGCTAAGTTTTTCCTTTCCAACCGGCAAAAAAGCCGCTCAATCCAAAGCGGCTTAAATGGCTGTTTTCCTTTTTTCTCTTGAAACCAGTTGTGTGGTTATTTTTTTCCACGCTGCTTTTGTATCCTGAAAATCACGGTAATGCTGTCTGACGTTGCGGTGGTACTGCTCGAATTCCTCCAGCACATTCATAAAATCGTCCCGTCCGAAGTAGCGACAAACTTTCGGAAGCGTCTCTTTCAGCCGGGCGCGCACTTCCGCCATTTTTTCATCATAGTTTTCCCTGTCAGTGATATACACATAAAGCGGCTTGTACCGGATCCAGCCGACACATGCTTTGTAAAAACGTTCCACGACCTGTTTCGTATCCGCTTTAATATAGCTTAAATTGGTCGGCAGCACCCCGAGCAGCAAATGCTGGTAAGCGCCGAAACCGTCATGGAAAGTATAGGCCGGCACGCGCAACACAGTCCGGTCTGTCAGGCATGTGCCCAAGAAAGTATCCTCGCCCCGTGCATTCGGCGGATTGTAAAACGGCAGTACACGGTCCGGATCTGTTAAATTCAGCGTCAAATTCGATCCTGAAATAAATTTTGCCCTGTTGATCTCCGGCACTTCTTCCGCTTCATCCTTTACCAGCACACCTGTATCGGCATATGTCACCCCGCCGTTTTTCATCACGCTTTTTATCGTATCCCAATTGACAATATCGTTGCTCAGCGCCTCAATGAGCGTGCGGAAATCTTTTTCTTGCAGGACCTCATTGAAAGAAATGAATGGAATCGGGGAAATGTAGCCGCAATGATATCCGTTCGTAATATCGGCATGCCGGATATGTTCCAAATGTTTTCGGAGCACTTCCTGGCCGCCCCAGACAGCCGTTTTTCTACTCTTTGTCACGGCAACCGGATACTCATCATCATCAAGAAAAATGAGATAATCGATGCCTCTTTTTAACGCCTCATAAACGATTATATTGCGTTTGGACGCATATCCTTCGCCGAACAAAAGGCCTACTTCTTTTCTGCTCATGCCCATTTGTGAGACGAGTTCCTCGGTTGCTTTACGCGTCTCCTTCTCCCCGATAAAATAAGCCTGGTCAATATCTTCCATGCATTCCGTTTCAATATGTACAAAGTCTTCAGGCTCTGCATTTTCGTAGTGCAAATCATAGGCAACAAACAAATGCAGCCTGATCCTGTCGCTTTCCGTCAGTTCGGATTCCTTCAGGTTATACATATACGTTTTTAAAACGTTTTTAAAACTTTTTCTTCCTGTTGCAAATCCGATGCCCACATTGATTTCCTTTGCCATTTTTTCCCTCTCCTTTTGCATTTCTATTTCCTTATACCCTGTTTGCATGCGAACCGAAACATGGCATAAATTCCCTGGCTTGCGGGTAAACTTCGATTATGTTGCGTGCAATGTTTGAATGAAGATGAAAAAGTGTAAGAAGATAAAAAAAGGATGTGCCCTGTTTTTTCCGGAAGCAGCCGGGGAAAACGGGCACATGAAAAAAGGAGCAGAGCAATGGCTGGGCAAATTCCTAATGAAAAAACGATTGATGATACCATTGATTTGATGAAAGAAGGGTATCTCTACAGTGAACTACCCACCACTTATCAACCTTACGGTTTGATTGAAGTGGGGGCTTCTCGACTTATCGTTGCTTTTACTAGC
>NZ_CALPDC010000042.1:0-23953 GCF_943193165.1 Weizmannia agrestimuris | reverse complement strand
GAATGGAAAGCCAAACAACCGAAATCGTCTGACCAATCCAACAAAGCGACAGACATTTATTCGGGTTAATTACTCTATCCCGACTGAGAGGAATTTACACACAAAAAAAGACTTGACCCTTCGGGTTAAATTAAAATAATAAAAATATTAAATTTTAAAAATGTAACTAATCCCGAGGGTCTACTTTTAAAAGGGAGGTGAATATAATATGGGATTATTCCACGTTGCATCTAAGTTTCATGTTTCTGCAGGAATAGCATCTGGTGTTGTTACAGCTGTATTGCATGCTGGTACTATAGCATCTATAATAGGAGCCGTCACAGTAGTTATGTCAGGTGGCGTTGATGCAATCCTCGATATGGGATGGACAGCGTTTATTGCAGAAGTAAAACATTTAGCTAAGGAATATGGCAAAAAAAGAGCTATTGCTTGGTAAAAACTGGAACAGCCAGGATCTACAGTCCTGGCTGTTAAAAAACATTTATTGATTTTTATTGTGGAGTGATGTTTATGGGGATTTTTAGGCTTGTTATGCTATATATCATAAATACATACTCAACCCGAGGTTTTTTAATAAAAAAGGTACTGAAAATAAAGAGCACTAAAAAATACATTCTATTGAGTTTTTTGTTTGAAATCTTTATATCTGTATTTTTAATTTCTATTTTTAACAGGATCTTTTTACCGGACCATAAAAATATTCTTATTGGAGTGGCTCTGATTCTGACTGTTGGCGACCAAGTGAAAGCTGTTATGACAACAAGAAAAATGTTAGATGAAAGGTACTTGGTCTATCATTTTAGCAGGTATCTCGGGAAGAATAACAATTTAATGAAAAAGGTTATACTGCTCGACTGGATGGTTAGCATGGTGCAAAGTTTAACCAAAATCGTGCCGTTTGGGGTGTTTTTTTATTTACACAGGATGGGAACGAAGTACATATTGATTGTGATTTTGTTCGAACTGCTCCTGTTTTGTATTCATTTACTTGGAAAATCGTTATCTTATCATAAAGGTTTCCGTATTGTACTAAACCTGACAACAAAAGCTTTGTTATGCTGCTTCGTTTATACCGTTGCTTCCATCTTCATGCAAATCATTTATGAATCAAGACGTAACATATCTACTTATGGATATAAATTAAAAGCCATCACAAATTTAAATAATCAAGCAAAAGAAATACTTCTAAGCTCAAATTTGTTTATCATTTTTAAAAATGCAGCCTTGTTTGTTAGCCATATGCATATTCTCACGGCTACTTTAACCGTGGTATTGCTATTCATCATTAGTATTATCATTTTTGCTTTCTCAAAAGATACGAAGGAAGTTTATTATCAAACGCCCTTCTTTGGTTTTTTATATAAAACATTGAATAAGGAGCACTATTATACCTATGCTGACTACTATTCTTTAAAAGCAAACTCAAAAGAATTACTGAACAATCCTTTTGACCTGTTTATCACGGGAGAACTTTCTGTCAGTACAGGAATTTCATTGGCCTCGGCACCTTATATTCATAATATCATCGTTACCCTTATTTTTATGTTTTTTCAGCTCCACATCATTCTGAAGGGAGCGATAAGCACTACAAGCTTTATCTACAAAAAAATTTTTAAGCTTGAACAAGAATGTTCTATGATGGAAATTTTTAAAATATATGAGTTAAAAAAGAATGGTATTCTATTCTCAAAATATGAATTATTAAAAAGAACGATCAATATATATTTATTTTGTCATTTGTTTTTGTTCTTTATTGCAACTTTGTTTATTTCGTTTCAACAAAGTCTATCTTTTTTGATTTTAATTCCATTTTTTTATGCAATAAAAAACGAATATGTTTTATACTCACTTAGAACCAATTATGACGTTTTTGTTTTATTACTTAGCAAAAGTAATCCTCCCAAAATTAACAGGCTGAATGAATTCGATGGATTCTCTTTAATTGCTACAGCGAATAATGTATTATCTAAGCTTGTAACCCAATTTACAATATTAGGGTTGATCATAATAGCGATGTTCAAATTTATCTCGGGGATTTATTGGCTCTGCCCCTTCTTGGCTATCGCCTTTACTCTTTTTGGACAAGTAGTTTACAGCAACAAGGATTACAAAAAAATCAAACAGTCCTGTCAATAGGTTTATTAAAACAAAAAATAACTAAACACGGGGATTTAAGAATTTATGAAAAATATAATTACCACATATAAAAAATACTTTTTTGTTTCTTTAGCCGTTTATTGTATTAGTTTTATAACCGGAGCATTCTTATCAAAATTTTTAAGTTTCAAGTATACCGAAAATGAGCAAAGATTTGTTGACCTGTTTCTTCATAATTATACATTGGGGCTTAAAATCATGGTATTAGGTTGGATTAGTTTGGGTGTAATTAGTATAATATATTTGGGGTATAATGGGGTTTTTTTAGGTGCTTTCTCATTTGCAATTATAAGAAACCATGGGCTCAAACCTGTATTAACCGGAATAATCCCACATGGGATTATAGAAGTAATTGCATTTTTGCTTTTTGCAACAATTGGCTTTGAAAGCCTGCGTTGCATTAACATTTTAAAATTGAATTCTAAAAGTGAACAAGAGTTAAGATATAAAGTTGAAATTATAAAGTTAGTATCGATTTTTCTTTTCGCAACCATTTTATTGGTAATTGCTGCATGGATTGAAGCGGACATATCACATGTATGAACGGAAGTGAAATAGATATGGAAAGGATATCAATAAAGCATTTAACTTATGGTTATGAAAATCAACCCAGGTTATTTAATAACGTAAATATCGAGATAGATCAAAACAGTATTGTAAGATTATATGGAAAAAACGGTTCAGGAAAGACTACTTTGCTGAAAATCATTGCAAATATTATAGACGATCCTCATCTGTCTTATGAGTTGCGGTTTTTTGGTGAAAAGCTAAGTTTTGCAGACATTCGCAAGCGTAGAGTATTTGTTGGAGACTCTCCTGTATTTTATGAAGAATTAACAATGGAACAAAATATTCAATTTTACAATTTGTTATTTCATTACGGCCCTGTATTCAGCAAACAAGTATATGAATACTGTAAAAAGTTTGATGTTGATGCCTATAAGAATGAGCAAGTGAAAAATTTGTCATTAGGGACCCGGCAAAAAATCTTTTTATCCATTAACTTATCGATCCCTTCAGAATTGGTCTTATTGGATGAGCCGTTTAATTCCTTGGACACTTCCAGTAGAAAAGTTTTATCTGACATCATCACACAAAGTAAGCAAAAAACGTTTGTTATTGTGTCACATGAAAAGGAAGCAAGCCTGTCTTTCACACATGAATTAAATAGCGAAAATTGGCAGTTAAAAAGTTTAAATAACACGGATGGGGGTGTGGGAGAATGAAATCCGCCATGTTCACGCTGGTACTAATCGCCATTTTTGTTTTTGTCTATATTAAAAAAACGGGGATTTCAAATATATCTATTCCAAAGTTATTGTTTATACCGGCGATTTTTATCGCAGCCTATTTTATAGACAAAAAGTTGCAACAGAAATTACGAAAATAAGCATTCATACCAGCAATTTCCTGGGCCAGTTGCCAGATTAAACATAGGTAAAACAACGATGGGAATGCACTTTTAGAAGAAGCTGGTCCGGAATTGCGCAAATTCATCGTTGCGGAACGCGACGTGAAGCAGGAGCAGTTTCCTCCCATAAACTAAAAACGCCGCACAAGATTGTTTCTTTTCACAAAGGGCATTGAAAAAAAACACCCATTTTGTAAAAGAAGGATACGTATGCCCTTTTTGAAGAAAAATGCCCTTTTTATTTTTATTGAATTTGAAAACCTGGAAGGAAAGCCAAAAATACGGGATCATTCATTTTCCAGCGCCTCGATTAAGGGTAATTTTTAATTCAATAATAACATTTATGGAATCCTCATTTTTATCATTTTTTCAGTTATAAAAGCGCTTTTTGCATATAATGACGGAGACTATATAAGAAATACCAGCAGTTAATAAAACACAAAGCACAAAATAAAAACCTAATTTTAGGTTAGAAGATTGATGAAAAAAATTTGAAATCTTTAAGGCTGAATGATTAACTTTGGAGAGTATAAAAGCAATCAAAATTATCAATATGACAGCAATAGTTAATCCGTTTTGATTGAACAAGTATATAAATGGAATTAAAATAAGCATATACATTAAAGAAATACACAGGGTTAAAAGCCCTATAAATAAGTAAGATTTTAAAGGCAAATTTTTATAAAAGACATATATAATTAAATTAACTAAAAAAGAAAAAATGCTTGAGATAAGACATAACGAAACACCCGTTAAATAACGTGCAAATACTATCCTATTGAAAGATACACCTGTTGTATTTAGAAAGTCTAAAAAGCCGGATTTATTATCATCATTAAATAGTGACTGAATACTATTTAGAAAAAGCATAGTTATAAATATTGAAATTACAGCACTGTCTTGGCGTAGAAATATTATTGCCAAAATTAAGGCCGCTACAAATAATATTACGAACTTTAATTTAAACCAGTGTTTTCCCAATAATAATATATCTTTTAAATATCCCCCTATCATATTGATCACCTCCTTGCTATTATATTCTTCAATTCCGATTCCAACTCATTTGTATTACTTATATCGGAAACATCTTTTTCTAGTAGCATAGAACCTTTATGTAAAAATATAACCTTATCTGCAATTTTAATAATATCGTCAAGTAGGTGTGTGCTCATAATTGCAATAGATGAGGTTGTCTTTACATATTCCTTTATAATGGTTAACACAGTATCCCTCATTAAAGGGTCTAATCCACCAGTAACTTCATCAAGTAATAATAATTTTGGATGGTGGGATAGAGTAACAGCAATACCCATTTTGGTTTTCATTCCCTTCGAAAAATATTTAATGCTTTGAGTTTCGGGTATTTCAAATTTATCTAGATAATCCTTAAATTTTTTTGAATCCCATGATTTAAATATATATGGCATAAATAAATTAATATTTTTCGCAGATAATTCCTCGGGAAAATGATTAGTGTCAAATTGAAAACCAATTTCATTCTTGGGAGGAACCAAAAGTTCTCCTGAATCCAAAGAAATTGTTTGAGAAATAATCCTTAAAAGTGTTGTTTTCCCAGCTCCATTTTCACCAATAATTCCTACTATATTTTTAGGAAATGCTGAAAAACTAATATTATTTACATGAAATTTACCGATTTTTTTAGATACAGATTCTAACTTGATTGGATTTGTCATATTCATTTTTTTCACGCTTTCCCTATTTAATAAAATAAGTTAGTGATATTGCAATTAGTACATAGGAAAGAATGTGTGATGTATTACTATTCCCTGTAAAAATAAATGAGCATATAGTTGCAATGAAAACTAAAAAAACGATAACCCTTAAGATGATTGCCATATTGAAGTTGGACTCCTTTTTCTACAGTCTATTCGAAACAAGCAATGTAAGTGTTATAAGCTTAACGGCTGAAAAAGCGATGCCAAAGTACATTAACCCAACAAGTAAGCTTATTAAATTTAGACACAACTAATCCTAAAATATATCCATAGATGGATTCTTTTTTTCTTGTTAACGTACTTGGTGAATTATTTTGTTAAAGTATGATCGATCTCCTGTGACAATGCAATCCGCTTATTATATTTCGAATGAATAGAATATATGATTGTATAGCCAATGCCGATGATCAAATTTAAAATTGCAAAAACAATGAACAGCATAGATATGCTTAAATTATATAAATATCCCCCCACTGGACCTCCAACCGAGTCACCTACCAATACAGAAGATTGAACGATTCCCAAATAAAGGGTTAATTCTTCCGCAGGAAACATGGTATACTCCATTATTTCCCTCACTATTTGAAATCCTGTTATGAGGATCGCAAATAAAAAAACGGGAATGATGATCATATGACGCAAATCCATTACGCCAGTAAAAGTAAAGATAATAAAGATTACCAATTCTATTATTAAAAAGAAAATATTTGGCCGCTGATTCATTTTCTTATTGCGAAAGAACAAACTGCTAAGCATTTGAACAACAGAAACAATTGTCATCAGCGTACTGACAAATGATATATTAAATTGGCCTACTTCCTTTAATATTATGGGCAAATAAGGTTGCACTAAGCCAAGATTCATTCCGATAAGGATTCCTAAAGTATATACAAGAATTGCTATCTTTTTGTTTGATGGCAACACTGTTTTATTTCTTGTCTTTTTAATAATGTGATCATCCGGATAATCACGGATGAAAAAAACACCAAATAAAAGAATCGGAGCCATGATCAACAAACTAATATAAGATGCACTGCTCTCTCCTAAAAAATATAAGGCCTGCCCACTGAGAAATGTAGTGGAGATCATAGCAATTTGAGAAATAATGGCCTTTGATGATATTAATTTTGAACTTATTTCCGGATGATCAGCTATCAGTGCAGCGATCCAGGTTCGGGTAATTAATAAGACCGTTGCTGCCCCAATCCCTGATACGGCGCCGGAAATTATCGGAATAAAAAACGGCTGGGGAAAGATCCTGAGCAACATGCCTGCCATATAAAGCGGAATAAAAATAAATATCCCTTTTTTAATACTTAACTGATTTACTTTCTTTCCTAATAGAAAACTAAATGAACCTGCTACCGCCATGGCGGAATAAGATAAAGAAAAATTAAATACGCTATCGTTCTTTTCAAACCAAAGTATCTGGATATACTTGGATACCCCCATACTAAAGTAAAAAGTAAACAAGAAAATGGTTAACGTTTTAAATTTGTACATTACGAAACCTCTAATTTTTAAAGAATAAATAGAAGGCACGAACAATTTTGAAATTAATCAAATAAAATATTGTTTTCACAAGACATGGTTCTTTATCATGAAATTCTTATTTTTCTCAAGTTAAAATATAGTACAGATGATTAAATAAGTCAATATTTACTTTCTATTTTAAATATTACAATACCTTCTTTTGAAAGCCGGTCATTCTAAAGTTCGGTTCGCGGCCCTGCTGTGTGACTGGCAGATCATCCCCTGTTCATCAAGCATTCGGCCGCTTGATGCACGTCCCCGGGATTTGTATTTTTCATGGCAGTATTATATTCTAAAATAGTGTAAAGCTTATTTTTAAAGGAGATGGGTGCGTGATGGGTTTAAAGAAAACTTTTACGCTGGCTGGTTCTGATTCGAGCGGCGGCGCAGGCCTTCAGGCGGACTTGAAAACATTCCAGGAACTCGGGGTTTACGGCATGTCCGCGATTACTTCCATCGTTGCGATGGATCCAAAAAACGGTTGGCATCATAATGTTTTCCCGATTGATGTCAATATTGTCGAACCGCAGCTTGAGACCATCCTTTCTGTCGGAATTGACGCGATGAAAACCGGTATGCTCGGTTCAGTGGACATTATTGAACTGGCCGCCCGTAAAATAGATGAATACCATCTCGACAAAGTGGTCATTGACCCGGTTATGGTATGTAAAGGCGAAGATGAGGTATTGCAGCCGGAAAATACGGATGCAATGCGCGAGCTTTTGCTTCCGCGGGCAACGATTACAACGCCGAACTTGTTTGAAGCCTGGCAGCTGGCCCAAACCGGCCCGATTAAAACCGTTGAGGACATGAAAGAAGCAGCGGTCAAAATTCATGAACTGGGCGCGAAAAATGTTGTCATAAAAGGCGGCAGAGGGTTGGATACGGATCAGGCCATCGACTTGTTCTATGATGGGGAAGACTTTGAAATTCTCGAATCGAAGAAAATCAAAACAACGTATAACCACGGTGCGGGCTGCACATTTGCCGCTGCCATCACGGCCGAACTGGCAAAGGGCAACACCGTGTCTGGCGCAGTGAAAGTGGCAAAAGAATTTGTCCATATGGCGATTGAACACGGCTTTAAGCTGAACGAATATGTCGGCCCTGTGATGCACGGCGCATATACCCGTTTCTCGCATACCAACTCTTAAGTCAAACCGGGCCCTGCCGGAACATTCCGCCGGGGACCCGGTTTTTAATTTTTCCTTAAAGTGCTGCCGGTTGGTATAATGGAAAGAAACAGGAGCGGACGGCCAAAAGGAGGAAGAAAATGGAACCGATACAAAAACAAACAGCCCAAAAATGGCTGGACGAACTTGCCGGAAAACCGGTGTATATCCATTTGGAAACAACCAATGGCGCCTATGCCTCCCATGTCAATGAGTCATTTTTCTCTGCAGGCGCCTATATCCGCAATGCGCAAGTATCCTATGAACACGGAAAAATTGTTGGGGACGGCCCTTACCGGATCGGCTTGAAAATGAAAATTGGCTGGATTTATGCAGAAGGCCTGACCCACTTTGAAAAAGATGAATTCGACCGCTTGCTTTTTGCCGGCCATGGTTATGACGGGAAGTTGGCTGTTGCCCTCGAATTGAGCATGACACCATTTGAGTGAGGAGATGAGAAAAATGGAAAAAGAGCGCCATGTTCTGGTGATTTTCCCGCATCCCGATGACGAGGCTTTCGGTGTATCCGGCACGATCGCAACCCATGTGAAAAACGGCACGCCGGTCACTTATGCCTGCCTGACGCTTGGGGAAATGGCGCGAAATCTCGGCTATCCCCCTTTTGCCACAAGAGAATCGCTGCCGCATATCCGGAAAAAAGAACTGCAAAAGGCGGCCGAGATTATGGGGATTCAGGATTTACGCATGATGGGGTTGCGCGATAAAACTGTAGAATTTGAAGACGATGAGAAGATGGTCAAAATGGTACTTGACCTCGTCCATGAGCTGAATCCGTCACTTGTCATTACCTTTTACCCAGGCTACTCTGTCCATCCTGACCACGAAGCAACCGGAAGAGCCGTTGTCCGCGCGCTCCGCCGAATTCCTGAAAACAAACGCCCGAAACTCCACTGCGTTGCTTTTTCCAAAAACCATGAAGCGGAGATCGGAAAGCCGGATGTCCGCAATGATGTAAGCGGCGCAGCTGAGCAAAAAATCGGCGCAATGAAAGCCCACCTATCCCAGACCGGCTGGATGATGGCAGAGCGGGAAGAAAAACTGAAGCAAAAAGACCCAGAAACTCTGGAATGGCTCCATTATGAATACTTCTGGACGTATGACTGGGAAAACGACCGGGTCCGATAAGGGTAATTAACCCATAAAGGCGCCAATCGTTGAGTCGTGCAAGGAACTCTGCCTGCCAGACCCCCTGCCCTCGGTTTATCAAATATAAACCGGGGCGGGGGCAATGGGTTCTAACCCATTTCAAGCATTCTGTAAATCGCTTTTGCCACGCCGTCTTCATCATTTCTTTTCGTCCGGTAGCGGCAAATTTCCAATACTTCATTTTCGGCATTTCCCATCGCAAACGGATAGCCCACCCTTTCGAGCATGGAAATATCATTTAAGTTGTCCCCGATAGCCATCGTTTTCTCCATTGAGAGCCCGTGTTTTTCCGTGTATTCCTTGAGCGCAATCCCTTTTTGCGCCGACACATGGTTGATTTCAATATTACGGAATCCTGATGAAGTCACTTTAATATCGGGAAAATCTTTTTCAAGGTGCTTGCCGATTTGTCGGAGCCTTTGTTCATCTTCATTGAAGGCCAATATTTTGTAAAACAAAATGGACGGATCGTGAAAAATATCCTTTGTATCTCGAATATTATGGACGTATCTCCGGATGCCGCGCTGCTCAATATAGTTCCGCACTTCTTCCACCGGCACTTCGGGGTTTGCGGTATGGAACAAATTGACCAGCATATCCATGTTTTCCTCGTAATCTTCCGTATAGGTACCTTTATTGGTAAAAAATTCATAATAAATGCCGAGTTGGTCGAAAACATCGGCCACCTGGGAAGCTGTCAGGGGATCCAGCCCGCTTGTTTTGAGTAATTTTCCCTTTTCATCCCGCACTTCGGCCCCGTTCAGCCCGATTACCGTACAGTCAATGCCGACAGGATCGAGCACAAGCCGCGCTTCTTCATAAGACCGGCCTGTTGTCACGACAAAGTGAATCCCTTTTTTCTGCGCCAGTTTAATCGCTTCGGCATTTGCCGGGCTGACTTCCTGCCTTGAGTTGAGCAAAGTGCCATCCATATCGGATGCGATACATTCAATCATGATGTCAATCCCCTCCAGATATATATGATGCTGGTTTTTCTTGTTCCGCATGATGCTTCCTTTCCTGTAAGAAGGCCCGGATCATAAAATAACTGACCTCATCCGGCAACAATTCCTTTATCGGCGTTAGCCGCCCGGAACCTGCCCGGTTTATGGCATCCGCGATTCGCTCCCGGTACCTTTCGGGAATAAAGCGGCTCCATTCTACCGGAAATCCCTCGTCTGAACATTTGATCACATGCGTTTCAATCGTTCTTTCCGACATGCCGCGGATTTCCGCGATTTCACGGATCGTTTTTCCTTCTTGCAACAGGCGGTATGTCACATGATGGCTTTTTTCTTTCCCGTCTTCATGCACCTTTTTTGTATGCGGCAATGCTTTCGGCTGCGCTTGTGCTTGTATCCCTTCTTCTTCCATGTAAGTCCGGATCACGCGCATAAACAGCTCGGCGTACTGTTCCACCTTTCTTTCCCCAACCCCTTTCACCTGCAGGAACGCTTCCCTGGTTATAGGCATTCTGGCACTCATTTCCCTTAGCGACTGGTCGGAAAAGACAATATAAGGCGGTATTTTTTCACGGTCAGCAATCTCTTTGCGAAGTGTCCGCAGTTTTTCGAATAAAAGGTTATCGGATGCAATTTGCTGCGCCCTGACACTTTCTTTCCGGAAAACCTGTTTTTTTGAAAGCAGGACTTCCACTGCCTTTTTGGTCAGCATAAGCACCGGGTATGTACCGTCTTTGGCACGCAAAAAACCGTCAGCTGTCAGAAAATCAATCAGTTCTGCCACTTCTTTTTGCGTTTTGTCTTTCATAATGCCAAAAGTGGACAGCTTGTCAAAACCGAATTGCCTGATTTTCTGGTCGTTTGATCCGGCCAGTACTTTTGCAATCATCGTTTTACCGAACCGTTCCTGCATCCTTTTGACACAGGAAAAAACCATTTGCGCTTCTTTTGTCACGTCTGTTTTTGCGCGGGTATCCAGGCAGTTGCCGCATTTACCACATGGCTGTGTCTCTTTCTCGCCGAAATAATGCAAAATGAACTGCTGAAAACAGCCTTCCGTATGGCAGTAGTCCAGCATTTTTCGTAACTTGGCATACTCGCCCGGTTTTCTGTCTTCATTTGCTGACTGCTCGATTAAAAAAGTTTGCGTATGGATATCTTGGGGGGCAAACAGCAAAATACAGTCGCTTTCCTCCCCGTCGCGCCCGGCCCGTCCTGCTTCCTGGTAATACGCCTCCATATTTTTCGGCAAATTATAATGGATGACAAACCGCACATTGCTTTTATCAATCCCCATTCCGAACGCGGAAGTGGCGACCATGACGGAAATATCATCGTATAAAAACCGGTCCTGAAAGCTGTCGCGCTCCGCTTCTTTCATCCCTGCATGATATTTTCCCGCACGAATGCCATTTTTAACAAGAAAATTGTAAATGCGTTCGGTCTCTTTTCTCGTTGCCGTGTAAAGTATCCCGGACTGGTTTGCATTTTTCAGGATGTAGTCCAGTACAAAGGCATCGCGGTTCTGGCCTTTCACCACCTGAAAATGCAGGTTCTCACGGGCAAAACCTGTCGCCACCGTGTTTTCTTCCGGAATCATAAGCAGCCGGCAAATGTCTTCCTTTACCTGCGGCGTTGCGGTAGCGGTTAAAGCAAGCGTCACCGGCTTTGGCTTGAATTGGGAAATCAATTTTTCGATTAAACGGTAGCTTGGGCGGAAGTCGTGACCCCATTGTGAGATACAATGCGCTTCATCAACAGCAATAAGGGAGACATTGATGTTTTCGAGAAGATGTAAAAAAGGAGAAAATTCGAGCCGTTCCGGTGCGAGATAGATTAATTTGTATGCGCCTGTTGATGCAGCCGCAAGCCGCTCATCGATTTCTGCCGGATTCAGGGAGCTGTTCACATATGTTGCCGGTATCCCGATGTTTTCCAGTGTATCCACCTGGTCTTTCATCAAGGAAATCAGCGGCGAAATGACAAGCGTGACCCCTGGTAAAAGCATGGCCGGCACCTGGTAGCAAACCGACTTTCCCCCGCCGGTCGGCATCATGCCCAATGTATCCTTGCCATCCATGATCTGGCTGATAATGGCTTCCTGCCCGCGGCGAAAATGGTCATAGCCATAATATTGTTTTAAAACCTGTCTGGCTTTATCCATTGCTGCCACAAGGCTCCCATCCTTTCCGCAAAATTTGCCTCTATTATAACAGATTTTGCCGGGGCGGTATACGAAGAAAACCACTCCGGCAGTTGTCCGGCCCGCTATATATTATTTTTTCAACCCCATCGCTCTCAGCAACGCATCATGAATATATGTGTTTTCATAAGTACCTTCAAACAACGATGCGCCGCTTCCTGTCGCCGTAAGCGGAATGTCGGCTGCCGTATGGCCAGAAGTTGTCCAGTCCACGACAAATTGCTCGCTGGAACCCGCCACCTGGAACGGTCCGTCTTCTTTTGAAATGCCGTCCCCGGATTCATCGCTGTGCTCGACGTTTTCAACCGTCATGCCGCCGCAGTCATGGTCGGCCAGGACAAGCACAAGTGTATCCGGGTGCTTTTTCGCATAATCTTTTGCCGCTTTAACGGCATTATCCAGTTGCCGGCCCGCCTTGATCAGCTGGGAGGCATTATTTTCATGGGCCATTTCATCGATCGCTTCTTCTTCAACCATCAGGAAAAAGCCTTTTTTATTTTTTGACAGCGTGCTGATTGCTTTTTCCGTCATTTGCGGAAGCGAAACAACCGGGTCATACTGGTCGCCATGGCCCTCCTCTCGCTGTTCAAACATTTCTTCATTGGCAAAAAGGCCTAAAAGCTTATTCCCGCCTGCCTTTTTCAACCCGGAAGCATTTGTCACATACTGGTAACCGAGCCGTTTCGCTTTGCTGACAAGATTTCCTTCCGTGCCTTTGCTTGCTTCGGAAGGATCTTTTGCCGGATGGTCTTCATAAGCGCCCTGTGAGCCTTTCGGGTACCAGTAATCTTCCCCGCCGCCGAGCAGCACGTCCACTTTGCTGTTTTCCAAGTATTGCTTTGCAATTTTGCTCTGTTCGGAACGGTTTTTGACATGGGCACCGAAAGCGGCAGGCGTTGCATCTGTGATTTGACTTGTTGTGACCAATCCTGTTGCTTTGCCGGCTTGCTTTGCTTCTTCAAGAACGGTCTTTTTGCTTACTTTATTGGCATCAACACCGATTGCCCCGTTATACGTTTTGACGCCTGATGCCATAGCGGTCGCAGCTGCAGCCGAATCGGTCACCACGGAGGTGGAGCTTGTATGTACAACCCCCGTATACGGCATTTTGTTCATTTCAAGGTCCCCGCTCAGGCCGGTTGAAGCAAGGCGGATCGCATCCCGCTGCGCAGCCCCCATACCATCCCCGACAAACAGAATCACGTTCTTCGTCTTCGCGGAAGTTGCGTGACCGGTGTGTTGCGAAGGCTTGTAAGCTTTTGCATTTGCAATCCCGGATATCCCCAATACCGCCACTGCAGACAAGGCAATTGCCGCTTTCATCATACGGTTCTTTTTACCCAATGTTCTTCCTCCCCTTTTTCGTTTTGTGCTTACGCCTCTTATTGTAAAAAAGGATTTTGAAGGAAGTATGTTGGATTTGTAAAAGAAAGATATAAATCTTGTGTAGGGGCTTTTACAAAATTCCCGTTATCTTCGCAGCCTGAGGTATTCGTTTCTCGTTTCATTGTAATACTTCAAAATGTCTTCCCCCTTGCGCTGAAAAACACTTAAATAGAGCGCGTCAATGATATTCAGCTGCGCCATTCTCGAAGACGTCGTTCCGATCCGGAAATCTTCCTCGGTTATCGGCGTGCAAAGCCTGATATCCGCTTCTTTGTACAGCGGGGATTTCTCCATATTCGTGATGGCAATCACTTTTGCCCCTTTCCTTTTCGCAAAATCAGCGAGTTCGAGCACATCCTTCGTCCGCCCGGAAACGCTGAGCGCCACAAACACATCCATCTTATTCATGTAAGGGATTAGGGAGATTAGATAATGATAATCTTGGGAAAAAATGGACTGGCACCCCAGCCTTGTAAATTTATAGCATGCATCGACAGCGGCAGTTACCGACCCGCCGACACCAAAAAACACCACTTTTCTAGCATTTTCAAGCACGTTGGCGGCTTTTTCCAGTTCTCTCCTGTCAAGGGAAGAAACACACGATTCTATCGCCTTCTTATTCCCATACGTAACTTTTTGGAATAAATCATAAGGAGAATCTTTTTGTTGCAAAATTGAAAAGTCTGTCATATGACTTTCGGTTAAAGTTAAATTTTTCACAAGCTCCAGCTTAAACGTCTTAAAGCTCGCAATGCCGATCGTTTTGCAAAACCGGACAACGCTCGACTCGCTTACACCGGTTTTTTCCGATAAATCCTTTGTGGTCATTGTCGGAACCATTTCGGGATGTTCCAAAATATATGTGCCAATTTTCTTCTCTGTGCCCGTAAAGTGATGCATTTCCTTTTGAATTCGTTCAAGTATTGAATCCACAACTTTTCCTCCATTTATAACCATCATTGGTATACGCGAGGCAACAGGCGTTTTCCCGCCTTTACGCCTGCCTATTCACCAGTAAAGAAAACAGCGCTTTCCAACATCATAGAATGAAACTTTTTCTCCGTCAATGGCATCGGAAAAATTCTGTTACAACCGCTTTCTCCCTATTCCCTTTCGCTACTTTGTATGATAAAATAAACATCATTTCGCAGGAAAGTTACACCATGACTTCCATCAAGGGGTGTTAGCATGCCATATATCCAGCGTCGGAATGCGATTCTGGCCATGATTTGTTTGTTTCTTATGCTCAGCCTTTCAACTGTATGGTTTTCCTATCGTACGGACAAAAGCAATGCCGCTGCGGCCCCGCCGGCACAAAAACCCGTTCCGACTGTGTTCGTACACGGCTATAAAGGAACGGCCCGATCGTTTAATGGGATGCTCGGTCGGCTGGAAAAAAGCGGAACCGCTGAAAAAGCAATGGTGATTCGCGTTACAAAAGACGGGATGATTGTGGTCAATGGGGAAATTTCCAACCGGGCCCGGCATCCGATGATCCAGGTCATTTTTTCCGATAACCGTGCAAGTTTCCGGCAAACGGCCGGCTGGCTTGAAAAAACCATGCACATTCTTTATACGAAATACGATGTGAAAGAAGCCAATCTCGTCGGGCATTCGATGGGCGGTTTGATTTGCACAAAATATATTGAAGACACTTCCGGCAGGCGGCAATATCCGGACATTCAAAAGCTTGTCACGATTGGCAGCCCTTATGAAGGCGTGCTGACTCGTGTTTTTAAGCAAAATCCGAATAATACCGGCGATGCGGCGCGCGACCTGCTTCCGGGTTCCGTTGCGCTCAAAGCTTTGTATGCCAACAAAAGCCGGTTCAACCCGCATATTCAGGTGCTTGCCATTGCAGGCGTTGTGAATAAGCCGGCATCGGGGGATTCCCTTGTATCCCTGGACAGCGCGCTCTTCAGCAGGTTCATCGTGCCGAAAAAGCAGTACACGTCTAAAATTGTTTACGGCAAAAACGCGCAACACAGCAGCCTTCATGAGAATAAGCGCGTGGACCGGCTTGTCGCGGACTTTCTTTGGCATGCAAAAAAATAGAAAAAACGGCGAAACCTGCGTAAAAGCAGCAACCGCCGCTTTTTTATTTAGTCCGAAGAAACCGCTTTCTATTTGCTGCCGGAACTGGTTCTTCAAGTTTGATTAGGGCTTGCTGAATAAGCAAAATTTCTAGATTTGGCAAGGATGTTCACGGCTTTTGCTTAAATTGAATGCAAGGGTTTATAAAAAATACAGGGAAAAGCTTGCACTTGAAACGCACCCTATGTGAAGGAAGACCTTCATTTTTCCGTGCTTCCTAACGTAGACAGCCTCTATGTGAAGAAAGGCCGTCAATTTTTTGTTCTTCCTTAACATAGACACGCCCTAGGTTAAGGAAGGCCTTCATTTTTCTGCGCTTCCTTAACGTAGACGCCCTCTATGTGAAGAAAGGCCTTCGTTTTTTCGTGTTTCCTTAACGTAGACAGCCTCTATGTAAAGGAACAACGTCATTTTTTCACGCTTCCTTAACTTAGACGCGACCTATGTGAAGAAAAGCCTTCAATTTTCCGCGCTTCCTTAACGTAGACGGGCTCTATGTGAAGGAAGACCTTCATTTTTTCGTGCTTCCTTAGCGTAGACGCGCCCTATGTGAAGAAAGACCGTCCATTTTCCTCGCTTCCTTCACATAGGGATTGCTGAGAATAAGCAAAATTCCTAGACTTGGCAAAAATTTAAGCTTGCACTTGAAAGCTGACTCAAAGTATAGAGCAGACATAATCGCATTTCCAAAGATGGATTCTTCTATATTTTTAGACAAATCTTGTTGACAAATTGGGTACAAACTCAGAGTCGGATTCGTTCAGCAAGTCCTTATTAAAGTTGAAGCGATCCGGTGAAAAAGCAATCTGCCCCGTCTTTGCAAGCAAAAGAATTAAAAGCGGTCCAATTGCTGGTACAGTTTCTTTAATGCCTGTTCAATCTCCGCGAGCTGCTTTTCAAGCGGGTGAAGGTTGCCCTTTACATACTCCAATTTCTCCAAATCTTGCTGTAGGCGAACATAATCCGCTTTCAAATCGGCAATTTGGTACTCTACATCCCGTTTATCCATGTTCCTCACCCCCTTAAAGAAAATGATGGAACACGTCACACATTTGAAAAGTCTCATGTCCCTGGCATGCATCCTTTTAATGCGTTAAATCAGCATAGTTTGCGTCGGCGGCTTTTAAAAGATCACCAGGCGCCAAAACAATTTGCGTGCCGATCCGCCCGGCGCTTACGATCACCTCATCAAGCGTTGCTGCGCTCTCATCGACAAATGTCACATAGTGCTTCTTCATGCCGATCGGGGAACAGCCGCCGCGAATATAGCCGGTATATTTTTGGATATCTTTCACATGGACCATTTCGATCTTTTTCTCGCCCGCTGCTTTTGCGGCTTTTTTCAGGTCGAGTTCTGCCGCAACCGGGATGACAAACACATAAAGTTCGCCGCTGTGCCCCTGCGTGACCAGCGTTTTATAAACAGCTTCGGGCGGTTTTCCAATTTTTTCCGCAACGGAGATGCCGTCGATTTTCCCGTCCTTCACCTCATACGACAGCATGCCGTACGGGATTTGCTGCGCATCAAGCAGCCGCATCGCGTTTGTTTTTGTTGTTTTTGCCAAATTCACCACTTCCTCCAGAGGCCTGTTACTATAAGTGTACCGGTTTCGAGGCGGATTTTCCATCAAAACAAAAAAGCCGGCCTGCATGGGGCGAGGCCAGCTTTCCTTTATTTACGCACACCTTTTTTCTTTTTCTGGTCGATTTCATCTTTTCTGCCCGTGGAGAATTCCACGAGTTCTTCTGCAATCTCATTTCCAAGCTTGGCATTTTTATTCCGCTCAGCATTCTGGTTTCCGTATTTCTGCCTGCCCATTTGCACGCTCCTTTCCTTTTTTACAGCTATATTTTGCATTGAAAAAGGAAGAATATGCGGCGTTTTAGATTAATGAATGATATGGGATACCATCCACGGCGTAACAAAAATGGAAATAGCCGCAACGATAATCATGCTGACGCTGGAAATGGCGCCTGACCGGGCACTGAGTTCGAATGCTTTAGAAGTGCCGATCCCGTTCGCATGCGTTCCAAGCAGGATGCCGTGGGCAATTTCGTTTTTAATGCGCAAATGCTTGATCAGCCACGGCGCCATCACAGAGCCGATAATGGCGTTCAAAATCACAAAGACAGCCGTAACAGACGGCACGCCGCCGATTTTTTCAGATACGCCCATTGCAATCGGGGTTGTGATCGTAAACGGGATGATACTGTGCTCCAGGCTTTTGCTGAAATGAAAAAGCGTAGCGATGGCCGAGGAAAGGAATACTGCCATCAGCCATCCCGCCCCGATGCCGATTAAAATTTCAACCGCATATTGGCGGACGATTTTAAAATGGCGGTAAAGCGGCACAGCAAAAGCAACAATGGCCGGCTGCAGCAAATCCGTTAAAACAGAGGTGCCTTTCTGGTAGTCCCGGTACGGTATATCTTCCCCGAGTAAAAAGGCGCCTAATAATACCGGCGTGACAAGTAGCGGGGAAACAAAGATTTTTTTGTATTTCCCGTACAGTTTTTTGAAAATCCAGTAACTTCCAACCGTTAACAGCAGGCACACGATTTTAACGATCACGCATTCTCACGCTCCTTCGATTTGCAATTTTGTCCGCAAGCCATCCCGAACAGGCCATCGCGGCAATCAGGCTTATCAGGATCACAACCAAGATTTCCGGGCCGTTATGGACAAGCAGGTTTCTATACTTCACCATGCCGACTGCTGACGGGATAAAAAACAACAGCAGCTCCGCCATCAGGAAATTGGCCCCGATTTCAATCCAGCCCATTTTGACGATGCCGAATTGCAGCAGGAGAAAGAGGGCAATCATTGCCAGCATGCTGCCCGGCAGCGGGATGTGCAACAGTTTTGCAGCTGCGCCCATGACTTCAGCGAACAGATACAAACCGACAATCTGTAACATTCCGATCAGGACTTTTTTCAATATTTTCACCTTCTAAAACTAGTTTACCGCGCCGGCGATAATAGGTAAAATGAATATATAGAATGGTAAAAATGCCTTTTATCTATACAAGGAGGGTTCCAGTTGGATATCCAGCATCTCCAGTACTTTGTTTCCGTTGCCACTCACGGCAGCTTCACGAAAGCCGCCCGGGAATGTTATGTATCGCAGCCGACAATCAGCAAAATGATAAAAAGCTTTGAAGAAGAACTCGGCGTCCCCTTGTTTAACCGCGCCGGGAAAAAAATCGTCCTCACCGATGCCGGACAGGCCGTTTTTCAGCAGGCGCAAAAAACGCTGAAAGCTTTTCGGCAGCTGACAGATGCGATCAATGATGTGGCCGGCCTGAAAAAAGGAAAAATCCGGATCGGGCTGCCGCCAATGATCGGGTCGCGCTATTTTCCCCGGGTCATTGATGAATTTCATCATGCCTACCCGGATATTAAAATCCAGCTCGTGGAAGATGTTACAAGAAAAGTGGTCCGTGATGTGGAAAATGGGACATTGGATCTCGGCGCCGTCGTGATGCCGGTTGATGATGAGGTGTTCGGGCATTTTTCGTTTGTCCATGACCGGCTTGTGCTGCTTGTGCACCCGTCCCACCGGTTTGCAGGCTGCTCAAGCGTCCGGCTGAAACAGCTGAAAGAGGAGGAATTCATTTTTTTCCATAGAGATTTTGCCCTTCACGACCAGATTATAAAGGAATGTTTGAAGCTTGGGTTTATGCCGAACATTATATACGAAAGCACCCAGTGGGACCTCATCTGTGAATTGGTAGCGTCCAATCTCGGCGTTGCCCTGCTGCCAAGTACAATATGCCATGCGTTTAACCCGGAACGCGTCAAAATCATTCATCTGGAAGAACCTGTCCTCCCGTGGAATCTGGCAATCATCTGGCCGAAACACCAATACCTTTCTTTTGCGGTAAAAGAGTGGATCCGGTTTACAAAGCATTTATTCGGCCGCGGGATCCCGCCTGCCGTGCCGCAACCGGAAGAAGCCATGAAAAAAGAAAGTGAAAAATAGGGGCGCGGGTTCAAAAAAGGGGCGAGTTTTGAGGCACTGCGAAATGCTTCTGAAATGCAGGTAAAAGGTGTCTCCATAATAGCCGTAGTGATGTTTGAGACAATGCGAATGCGTCTGAAATCCAAAAAAACCGGCTTGAGGCAGCCGGCTAAGCTTTAATGTCAATCCTGTATGTTTCAAACCAGTAATGGATCTGGGCGAGGTAGGCAAGCAGCTGCGGGCCCGTCATCAGCTGTCCGAACCACGGTGTCCGGAATGCTTTCCCGTCTGTCTCCATCAACTCCATTAATTGATCGCGATGCAAAAATTCATACAAAATGGAATCTTTCTGTTCCAAAACTTCACCGAGCCACCGCTTCACTGCTGCCGTGTAAGCCGGATGGTGCGTCTTCGGATACGGGCTTTTTTTCCGGTATAAAATCTCTTCCGGCAAAATGCCTTCCAGCGCTTTCCGCAAAATGCCCTTTTCCCTGCCGCCGTACATCTTCATCTCCCACGGTATATTCCAGACGTACTCCACAATCCGGTGATCGGCAAACGGTACGCGCACCTCGAGGCTCGCCCCCATGCTCATCCGGTCTTTCCGGTCAAGGAGCGTTGTCATAAACCAAAGCATATTGATGTAAAACAGCTGGCGACGCTTTTTTTCCAAATCGGTTTCGCCATCTAAAAGCGGCGTTTCCGCAACAGACGCTTCATATTTCGACATCACGTAATCTTTTAACTGCAATTTTTCCTGCCAGCCTTCTTTTAACAGGCCGATCCGTTCATCGAGGGACCGCATCCATGGGAAGCCTTCTCGGTTCAAATCATCTTCGCGCCGGAACCACGGATACCCGCCGAAAATTTCATCCGCGCACTCACCCGAAAGGCTGACGGTAAAATCCTTTTTGATCTCGCGGCAAAACCAGAGCAGCGATGAGTCAACATCCGCCATTCCCGGCACATCCCGGGCGAGAACAGCCGCTTTTAAAGATTCGGCCAGTTCTTCCTGCGTGATCACGCAATGATGGTGGACTGTATCAAATGCTTCTGACATCTTGCGGATAAATACCCCGTCAGCATCCGGCTGAAAATCATTCGCTTTGAAATAGCGGTCGTTCCCTTCGTAATCAATGGAAAAAGTATGCAGCCGCCCTTTTCCTTCCCTTTGAAAATGGCCTGCAGCAATGGCGGTAATGGCGCTTGAATCGACGCCGCCGGATAAAAACGTGCAAACCGGGACATCCGAGACAAGCTGACGGACAATCGCATCCTGAATGAGCAAACGGATCGTTTCCGCCGTTTCCTCTGCTGCCTCCGTATGCGGCGCGCTTTTCACGTTCCAGTACCGCCACACTTTTAATCCGTTACGATCCATCTTCAGCGCATGTGCCGGGCGCAGTTCCGCCATGCCGCGAAATATTCCCGTCCCCGGTGTTCTCGACGGCCCGAGCCCCCATATTTCGGCAAGCCCTGCCTCATCCACTTCCGCTTTCACATCCGGGTGGGCGAGCATCGCTTTTACTTCCGAGCCGAACAAAAGCCCGCTTCCGTGTGCTTTGTAAAAAAACGGTTTTACCCCGAGGCGGTCGCGTGCCGCAAATACCTGTTCCTTGTTCCCGTCCCAGACCACAAACGCAAAAATGCCGTTCAGGCGGTCCACACATGCCTCTTTCCACTCGATATAAGCGGTTAAAAGCACTTCCGTATCCGAGTGGCCCTGATAAGTATAGCCTTTTTTCAAAAGCTCCGCGCGCAAATCTTCCGTATTGTACAATTCGCCGTTATAGCAAATTGTATACATCTTTCCGTCCTTTTGCCGCGTCATCGGCTGCACACCGCATAAAGGGTCAACAACGACGAGCCGTTTATGGCCGAATGCCGCATGTGGCGAAAGCCAGTAATTCGTATCATCCGGTCCCCGTTTGGTCAACGTCTCTGTCATTTTTTTGACTGTTTCCAGTTCACTCCGCAAGTCTTTTTGAAAATCGACCCATCCGGTTATTCCGCACATTCCGGCTCACCCCTCCTGAATTTCTCTACTTCCTGCAGCCCATAAAAGCCGCTTTGCCGTGCCATTTTTCTTACCGGCTGTATTAGTATATAGGCGTATGCCCGGAAATGTGCATGGCCCGTATGTGTAAAATTTTACGCGAAGGCGTAGCGGGGTGGAAAAAACAGGAGACCATGGTGTGAAACGAAGTGAAAATGTCTTTTATGGTAAAATAAAACTATATAAAATGGACAAAATATTGCCGCTCTATTGCCTGCCGCAAAAAAGTAGTTCTCATGCAAATGGATGCTTGGGCTTGATGTAAAAACTTAAGTTCATTTTATATAAGTTTTTTTACAGAAAGGGTTGGGCCGATGATTTCTGCTTTGATCATCATCCTGGCGCTCGTCTTGTTATTGCCTTTTTTTGTGCCGTTTGTCGAGCGCAATTTGGAAATATTTTTGTTTATCATGGGATGGGCTGCGGCCATTGCCGGCGGTGTCCTAGACAAGCCTCTGTTGAGAAAGGCTTTGGAAGACCCGGTTAACATCACCATTGCCGTATTTGTAGCCGGCCTGTTGTTCCGCTGGCTGGAGCGGCCGCTTGAAAAAGTAATTTCCGCCATTAACCGGGGGATACCGTTTCCGCTTCTGGCTGCCTTGACGGTAATCATTCTCGGGTTGCTTTCGAGTGTCATCACGGCCATTATTGCCGCTTTAATTTTAGTCGTGATTGTCAGCGTGCTGCGGCTTGACCGGAAATCGGAAACACAGCTCGTCGTCTACTCCTGCTTTTCCATCGGGCTCGGCGCCGCACTGACGCCGATCGGCGAACCGCTCTCCACCCTTGCGATCAGCAAGCTGGGGGAGGACTTTTTCTATTTGCTTCGCCTGATCGGGCCGGAAGTCATTTCGGCAGTTGTGATTTTCGGCATTCTGGCTGCCATTGTGATCAAACCCGAACAGTCGGCGATCGGGCTGAAAACGGCGCATAAACGAGAGTCGTATGTGGAAATTGCGGGGCGGACAGTGAAAATTTACTTGTTTGTGATGGGGCTGACCTTGCTCGGCGCTGGGTTTGAACCGCTCATTAACCGCTTCCTGCTCGATTTGAGCCCGTTTATTTTGTACTGGATCAATATGATTTCAGCCGTGCTGGACAATGCGACACTGGCAGCAGCAGAAATCAGCCCGAAAATGGCGGACAAAACGGTACAGGCCATTTTGCTCGGACTGCTGATCAGCGGAGGCATGCTTGTACCCGGCAATATCCCGAATATAATCTCCGCCGGAAAACTCCGCATCACAAGCCGGGAATGGGCCCGGTTCGGCCTCCCAATCGGTCTCGCCGCCATGGCCGTTTATTTTGTCGTGATTTTGTTTGTATAAGAGGGTTGAAGACAGGTTTACAAAAGTATAGGGATGGCTCCCGCTTTGTTCTTTTTCTGTTATGGAAGACAAATTGCGCGGCGGGCTATCCCTTTTTTCTTTATCTCTGTTGTGAAAGACATTTCGGGAGACGGGGATTCTCTTTTTGTCTTTCATCCCCGTTATGAAGGACATTTGGGGCGCCGGCGATTCTCCTTTTGTCCTTCATCCCCGTTATAAGGACATTTGGCTTGGCGGAGCTTTTCCGTGTGTCCTTCATTCCCGTAGTGAAAGATATTTTCCGCAGCGGGATTCTTCTCTGTGTCCTTCGCCCCTATTGTGAAAGACAGGTTGCATGGCGGTATCCTCATCGCCATTGTGAAGGACAATGCTGGTTCCCTCCACAAATTCTATACAAAATGAAAGCTCCAGTACAGAAGACATATTACTATAATAACTCCGAAAATAAGAGCGCCAATATAAGGAATCATTTTTAACTTTCCAGGCTCTTTTCTAATAAAAGAAACAATACTTGCTAAGAAGCTAATACCCCAAGCAAACCAACCCCAATGGTGAAAACGAGTATAATATTTTATATCTTGGCCTGTTAAAAATAGGGTAATAGCAATTATAAAAAGAATAAGCCCAAGGATAAACATAAAAAAGGAAACTTTAACCTGAATTATTCACAGAAATTCAGAAACTTATTATAACTTATGGATTACCAAGTCTTTTCGGCTTTATTGTAATTCATTAAAAAAATGAAAAAAGAATCCATTTCTGTTAAAGTTAAAGTAACCAAAACAA